>WLQO01000057.1 GCA_009698295.1 Actinomycetota bacterium
AGTCCGGGTGGTCTCTGAGGCGATTAAAGAATATGTAGAACGATTGGGCCCAATTTGGATTGAGGGCGAGATTTCAGAACTCAACGAACGCAGCGGCGGAATGGCATTTATGCGCCTGCGCGATACATCCGTTGATATGAGCCTTTCGGTGATGTGTTACAAAAACGTTTTAGCAGCGGTGCAACCGCTGCCAGCAAATGCGCGCGTAGTTATTCATGCCAAGGCATCTTGGTTTACTAAAAATGGATCACTGACAATGTCTGCAAAAGAGATTCGCCAAGTCGGAGTTGGTGAATTATTGGCAAGGTTGGAAGCGCTTAAAGGCGTGCTCGCCGCTGAAGGTTTATTTAGCGCAGATCGCAAAGTCGCGCTGCCAAAGTTACCGCGCAAAGTTGGTTTGATCTGCGGGCGCAATACCGATGCCGAGAAAGATGTTGTAGAAAATGCCCGTCGTCGTTGGCCCGCAGTTGAATTTGAAATTCGCGAAGTCGCGGTGCAAGGCGCAGCTGCAGTTGTCGAAGTTTCCGCGGCGCTGCGCGAGTTAGAAGAACTGGCTGAAGTAGATGTCATCATCATTACTCGCGGCGGTGGATCATTTGAAGACCTGCTTCCCTTTAGCGATGAATCACTCGTGCGCTTGGCAGCAAGTTGCCAGACTCCGATCGTTAGCGCGATCGGTCACGAGAAAGATTCGCCACTTCTTGATCTTGTTGCTGACTATCGCGCATCGACTCCGACTGATGCCGCAAAGCGCGTTGTTCCCGATATCGAACAAGAAATTTCAGATATCAATAAGATCCGCGATCGCATGTACCGTCGTTTACTTTCTAGCGTTGAATTTGAGTTAAACCAGATTGCACAACTGCGCAATCGCCCGGTTATGAAAGATCCAAGCGTCATGATCAAGGTACGTAAAGATGATTTATCTGCCTTGCGCGATCGTTCGCACCGCGGCTTTAAAGCCTTGCTCGATATCGAAAAGAAGGAGATCAAGGGAGTTATCGCCCACCTTCGTTCGCTTTCTCCGCAATCGACCATGGATCGCGGTTATGCCGTGGTTCAAAGCGATGACGGAAAGATTGTGCGCGATGCCACAAAGTTAAAGGCGGGATCTGTGCTGCGCATACGCGCTGCCAAAGGCGAAGCTAAAGCCAGCGTGCTGGCGAGCGAGTAGATTTAACCCATGGCCGCAAAAGATGGAAAGCCTTCATATGAAGAAGCGCGCGAAGAACTCGCCGAAATCGTTGAATCACTCGAAGATGGCAGCGCGAGCTTAGAAGAATCTTTAAAACTTTGGGAGCGCGGCGAAGAATTAGCCAAGATCTGCCAAGAGTGGCTAGACGGAGCTAAGAAGAAGTTAGATGCTGCAAAGAAGCCGGCTGAATAATGACTCCTCAATTTTCATACTCTGACTTGCTGCCAATCGGCGAAGATACAACCAAATATCGCAGCCTCGGTAAAGAAGGCGTAAGCGTTGTAAAACTCGGCGATAGAGAATTTCTGCAAGTTTCACCAGAGGCGCTAACACTTTTAACTGAGACAGCAATCCACGATGTTTCACATTATTTGCGCGCGGCACATTTGCAGCAATTAGCCAATATTTTAAAAGATCCTGAAGCCTCTCCCAACGATCGCTTCGTCGCCTTAGATTTATTAAAGAACGCCAATATCTCAGCCGGTGGAATTCTGCCGATGTGCCAGGACACCGGCACTGCAATTGTTATGGGCAAGAAAGGTCAATTTGTTTTGACCACTGCCAAAGATGAAATTGCCATCACACAAGGAATTTATAACGCCTATACCAAGTTAAACCTGCGGTATTCGCAGATGGCACCTATTACAACATGGGAAGAGAAGAACACCGGAAATAACTTGCCGGCCCAGATTGAGATTTACGCAGACTCAGACCACCAAGATGAATACAACTTCCTCTTCCTCGCCAAAGGTGGCGGTAGCGCAAATAAATCATTCTCATATCAAGAGACCAAGGCGGTTTTAAATCCTGCCTCATTTATGACATGGCTTGAAGAAAAATTGCGTTCGATAGGAACTGCCGCATGCCCGCCGTATCACTTAGCAATTGTCATTGGCGGAACCAGCGCAGAACACACAGCGAAGACTGCAAAGCTCGCGAGTACTAAGTATTTAGATTCACTTCCAACATCTGGCGATGCCGCAACCGGACATGGTTTCCGCGATTTAGAACTTGAAGAGAAAGTCCTTGAACTAACTCGCAAATTAGGAATCGGCGCACAATTTGGCGGCAAGTACTTCTGTCACGATGTGCGCGTAGTTCGCTTGCCACGTCACGGTGGATCGCTGCCGATCGCAATTACCGTCTCTTGCTCAGCAGATCGCCAAACCAAGGCCAAGATCACTAAAGATGGCATCTTCTTAGAAGAGCTAGAGCGCGATCCTGCCCGTTTCTTACCTGATACAACCGATGAGCATCTCGACGATAACGTCGTAAAGATTGATCTCAATCAGCCAATGGATAAAGTGCGCGCTGAGCTTTCCAAATATCCAGTAAAAACTCGTCTCTCACTAACCGGCACAATCGTTGTCGCACGCGACTTGGCACATGCCCGCGTGAAAGAGGCCCTTGATGCAGGCAAAGAGTTGCCACAGTATTTAAAGGATTACGCTGTTTATTACGCAGGCCCAGCCAAGACTCCAACTGGTTATGCATCTGGTTCATTTGGTCCAACAACAGCCGGACGCATGGATTCTTATGTTGAACAATTCCAAGCAGCGGGCGGATCATTTGTAATGTTATCTAAGGGCAATCGCTCAAAAGTTGTCACTGATTCGTGCAAAACCTATGGCGGTTTCTATCTCGGAACTATCGGAGGACCGGCTGCGCGCCTGGCCCAAGATTGCATCAAGAAAGTTGAAGTTCTAGATTTCGAAGATTTAGGGATGGAAGCAATCTGGAAGATCGATGTCGTAGATTTCCCAGCCTTTGTTGTTGTTGACGATAAGGGAAATGATTTCTTTACTGAGACCGCAAAATTGGTCTCGATCGGAAAGAAGCCCGAAATTTAAAGATTAGTAATAATTACTGCGTCGGAATTTAGCCCAGGCTTTACATGGGCTGTCATAGCGAAGTTCGATGTAATGCAATCCCCAACGAATCTGAGTAACTGGGTTGGTGCGCCAATCAGATGAGATGATCTCCATTTTGATCGCAGGAAGTGCCTGCGGAATTCCGTGAGCGCCTGAACTCTTATTATGTGATTTGTAATTCCAGAGGCTCTCTCGCGTCCAGAGGCGATTAAGGCAGGTAAATTGATCTGCGCCCCACGCATATTCATTAAACATGATTTCTTTCGCCACCTTTTTGGCTCCAACAGCGGTGCGCGCCATTTCAACTTGCTGGCTAATTGCAGCAGCGAGCGCCATTTGAGATGCGAAGAGTCCGGTGCGTTGATTGAGCTGGGTATAAAGAGAGGCGCCTTCAGAAAGGTCTACTTCAGCATTTAGCGCAACCGATGCAGTCAGGTTGGCAGATGCCGGTAGGGAAAGGCTGGTCGTCATCGGAAATTCCAAGCCATAGGCAGTTGGCTGGGCCGCTGAGATAAAGAGGAAGGAGGCGACCATGGTCCAAAGAGCGCGCGACTTGAAACGGTTCGAGCGCACAAAGAGGTACTTCGTGCCGAGCTTGCTGGCGCGCTTGGACATCGCTGCCCTCCTTTCCACTAACTCTCATTCGATCTAAGCCGTGAGCCATCGACCTAAAAATAGGTTGGTGACCTTCGGGGAATGACTAAAGGGTGGCAACCAGGGTGAGTTGTCGCAAATTAAAAGGTGCGTGTGGCGGAAATTCTCAGGAAAGTCGTTGCCTGTGGACAGGTAAAAGTCCTGCTCAGTTAGGGCAAAGTCCTAAATGTCCTAATTGTGACTGTGAGATTTAAAGAGTGGCTATTTACAGGAATACTCAAGCGGCTAGGCGATCGGCCCTTCGAGCATTTCGGTGACCAGCGCGGCGATCGGCGAGCGCTCGCTCCGAGTCAAGGTCACATGGGCGAAGAGCGGGTGGCCCTTGAGCGTTTCCACGACCGCGACCACGCCATCGTGGCGACCGACCCGCAAGTTATCGCGCTGGGCGACATCGTGGGTCAAAACAACTCGCGAGGCCTGACCGATTCTTGAAAGAACGGTGAGCAGAACCCCGCGTTCTAAGGATTGGGCTTCATCGACGATTACAAAAGAGTCATGAAGTGAGCGACCGCGGATATGGGTCAGCGGCAGAACTTCAATAAGTCCGCGCGCCATGATCTCTTCTACGACCGCCTGAGAAACGAGAGCCCCCAAAGTGTCGAAGACAGCTTGTGCCCAAGGCGACATCTTCTCGCCTTCGCTGCCGGGAAGGTAACCGAGCTCTTGGCCGCCGACGGGATAGAGCGGGCGGAAGATTACAACTTTCTTATGGAGGCGTTTTTCCATTACCGCTTCCAGTCCTGCGCAAAGGGCGAGCGCTGATTTACCGGTACCGGCGCGACCGCCGAGGGAGACGATTCCGATTTCTGGGTCTAATAAAAGGTCCAAGGCGATTCGCTGTTCTGCAGAACGGCCATGAAGACCAAAGGCGTTGCGATCACCGCGCACCAATTGCAATTGTTTATCTGCAGTAACCCGAGCCAGCGCGCTCCCTTTTTCAGAATGCAGAACGATTCCAGTGTGAACCGGCAATTGATGTGCTGCCTCATGGTCGGCGCGATCAGATGCATAAAGTTCATCAATAATATTGTGGCCGACGTTGATCTCTTCAATCCCGGTCCATCCACTGTTAGATACAAGTTCGGCTAGATATTCTTGCGCCTCAACGCCAACCGATGAAGCCTTAACACGAAGTGGCAGATCTTTTGTAACTAAGACAACTTGTTTTCCATCAGACATTAAATTCTTGGCGATCGCCAGGATGCGCGAATCATTTGTGCCATCGCGCAGAAAACCATGTGGCAAGGTACTTAAATCGGTGTGGTTTAACTCAACCGAAAGCGTGCCGCCTTCTGGGGTTATCGTTAGCGGTTGATCTAGCCGGCCATGAGTTACGCGCAGATCATCCAGTGATCGCAGCGCAGCGCGGGCAAAGTAGCCAAGTTCTGGGTGATCGCGCTTAGTTTCTAACTCACCGATTACTGCGATCGGGATAATTACTTCATGCTCTTCGAATTTCGAGAGCGCGTTCGGATCTGCCAATAAAACGCTGGTATCTAAAACATAAGTCTTTTTTAAAGCTTTTTTCTTGCTATTAGATACTGGAGTAGCCAATGGCCAGCTCTCGCATTCTCTTTAGTTTTATCCGATGGGAGTTGCTTCTGACTAGAAAAAGATAGAACTCAGCAGCGCTCTTTTAAGTGCGACACGCCATAGCAATTTCTTAACGCTTTATAAACGCTTGGTTAAAGCTAGGCCCCAAGGCGACGTTGGCGCTGTGAATATGCACGAAGTGCTCGTAAGAAATCCACTCGGCGAAAGTCTGGCCAATATGCTTCACAGAAATAGAATTCAGATAAGGCGCTCTGCCACAATAAAAATCCACCCAGACGTTGTTCGCCCGAAGTTCTAATCAAAAGCTCCGGATCTGGTTGGCCGGCGGTATATAAAAACTTGGAGATCGCATCCGGCGTTAACTCATTTGCCGCATCGACGATGCTGGCACCATGTGCACCTTTATCCTGCAGATATCCCTTAACCGCATCGACAATTTCTCGGCGACCGCCATAACCAATGGCCACATTTACCTCAACGCCACCGCCATCAACCGGGGGCAGGTTAGATAACTTTTCATGTAACCAATCTGGCAGGAGATCAAGGGCGCCAACGGCTTTGATACTCCATTTGCCGGTGGCGCAGAGTTCATCAACGGTCTCGCCGATAATTTTCAGCAGCCCATCAAGTTCTTCTGGTGTGCGCTTAAAGTTTTCAGTAGATAACAACCACAAAGTCACAACTTCCACTTTGGCTTCATCACACCAACCGAGGAATTCCACAATCTTGCTTGCACCACGGCGATGACCCTTGGGATCTAAATCGCTGGGATTGGCTTTTGCGAAACGGCGGTTGCCATCGAGGATGACGCCAACATGGCGCGGGGTCTTAGAAAAATCAAGGTCGCTAACAATGCGCCACTCATAAAAGGGGTAGAGCGCAGATTTTATGGTTTTACGGATACTGCTTAACAATTCTGCGCTCCGCAATAAAAGATGCCACCGGCAAGGTCCCGGCCAACATCACCCAGAGAATCTTCATTAAATGCCAGCGACCTTTTACGCCAACTTGCAAGGCGGTAACCAAATAGACCATATATAGATAGCCGTGGACGATCGGAATTGCGATCAAAATCTTATGAGTTTCAATAGCGTCAAAGATGTACTTGCCAGGCATATATCCAAACCAGAGAAGCAAGGACATAACGCCACAAATAATGGCCATAACGCGGAAGCGAGTGATTGCAGATTTCATGACGCTAAGCCTATGGCTTATTTCTCAGATTTACGGCGATAAAAGGGGAGATAGATCACGATCGCTGCCATCAACCACCAGATCGCAACGTATGAAATATGTTGCCAGTAATAACCAGCTACCCGCGAGACCGGGGCTTTTGCAATAACTCGCTCTCTAACCAAATCACCATCGCGGGTATTTTCTGATTTAGCGACGACGAAACCGTCGTATAACTGCAGATCAACTAGGCCGACAATAACGCTGCTATCCAAGCGAGATATAACTCCTGGTGCATTATCTGCGCGGTCATCGTTTTGATGTGGCTGCAAAGTACCGACTAAATTTATTTTGGTAGACATGGCAACTTCTGGATTTAGCATGCGCTCTGACCAGAGCCCACGTACAACTAAAATTCCAGAAAGCGGGTTTGAACCATCCACCTGCAACAAGGCAACTTCCCAATCACTAACCTTGCCGTCTTTATCACTCTGCAGAGGTGCCTTGAAGTTTGCTACATAAAATCCGGTTACCGAAATCTGCTTATTAACATTTCGCGAATCCAAAGCCAC
>WLQO01000058.1 GCA_009698295.1 Actinomycetota bacterium
AGAAGATTGATCTGGCCGTTATGAAGATGGCTTATTTAGATAAGTAAACGTGGGCGCTGAGGGTTTCGAACCCCCGACATTCTCGGTGTAAACGAGACGCTCTACCACTGAGCTAAGCACCCGATTCTTGCTTGGCAAATACTACCTTAACTAAAGAGCAGCGATTGCAGCCTTGTAATCACCGTTATTACGCGCATCGCCTAGGCCATTTACGACCGCCCAGCGAATTACGCCAGCTTTATCAATAATGAAGGTACCGCGCATCGCGCAACCGAGATCTTCATTGAAGATTTGGTAAGCCTTTGCTGCAGCGCCATGTGGCCAGAAATCAGCAAGCACTGGGAATTTATAACCTTCTTGCTCAGCAAATACCTTTTGCGTAAATGGCGAATCGCAAGAAATTGCAAGTACTTGGACGCCATCATTTTGGAATGCAGCTAAGTCATCGCGAATCGCACAAAGTTCGCCGGTACATGTTCCTGTAAATGCGAATGGAATAAAAAGAACTACGACGTTCTTAGCGCCTTTAAAAGATGACAATGAAACTTTCGCGCCATGCTGATCTTTTAATTCGAAATCTGGAGCAACTGATCCAACTGATAAACCTGCAAGTGTTTGACTCATGTGCGAAATCTAGCGCTTGCCAGCCTTGCGCGCGACTAGACGAGTTGCAGTCCAATCATTTGCTACAACCAACGTTGAAGTTTGGCTTAGCCCCGCAATCGGCGCCGCATCCTGAATATCACTTGGCTCAACATGGCCATCTCGACCAACTTTTGGAGTTAAAACCCAAATCGGCCCGGTCTCACTTAAATAGGTGAGGCCGTCCATTAACTCATCGACGAGATCTCCGTCACCATCGCGCCACCATAAAATAACGGCATCGACTACTTCGGTAGCGCTACCTTCGACAAATTTACTTCCGGTTATTGTCGCGATCTCTTTACGTAAGGCTTCATCGCAATCTGTGTCATATCCGACTTCAAGGACTATCTCGCCTTGAGCAAATCCCATCCCCTTTGCCACGGGATAAGTCCACCGAAACATTGGACCTTTGACAAGGGTTTTGTGAGACGAAATCTCGCCAGATTTTGCTCTACTGTGGCGTAAGCGCGAGAATAAGCCCATGAGCGAGAACTTCGGCGTCCCAGATCAGATCATCGACCAGCTAGTAGATATCGACCCAACCGAGACCGCTGAATGGCAAGCATCCTTTGATGCCGCACTAAATAGCGCAGGCCCAGTCCGCGCGCGTTACTTGATTCTTAAATTACTACAGCGCGCACATGAAAAGAATATTGGAGTCGCCGCACTTCGCAACACTGATTACATAAACACAATTACTCCAGAAAACGAACCAGCATTTCCTGGTGATGAAGCTATCGAACGCCGCATCCGCGCATTTATCCGCTGGAACGCGGCGATGTTGGTACACCGCGCGCAGCGACCAGGAGTTGGTGTTGGTGGACATATTTCTACATACGCATCATCTGCCGCACTTTATGAAGTTGGTTTTAACCACTTCTTCCGCGGACAAGATCATCCTGGCGGCGGAGATCAAATCTTCTTCCAAGGCCATGCATCTCCCGGAATGTATGCACGAGCATTTATGGAAGGTCGCTTAAGCGAAGATCAACTTGATGGTTTCCGCCAAGAACTTTCGCATAAAGGTGGCGGGCTCTCGTCTTATCCGCACCCACGTTTGATGCCAGAGTTCTGGCAATTCCCAACAGTGTCCATGGGTATCGGTCCGATCAACGCAATTTATCAAGCACGCTTTAACCGTTACTTACATAACCGTGGCATTAAAGATACAAGTCAGCAAAATGTTTGGGCATTTCTTGGCGACGGTGAAGTAGATGAAGTAGATACTTTAGGCGCGATTGGGCTGGCTTCACGCGAGAAGTTAGATAACTTAACTTTCGTTGTTAACTGTAATTTGCAACGCCTTGATGGACCAGTCCGCGGTAATGGCAAGATTATTCAAGAACTTGAATCAATCTTTGGCGGCGCAGGCTGGAACGTCATCAAGGTTGTATGGGGTCGCGAGTGGGATCCACTGCTTGCACAAGATCGCGAGGGCGCACTTGTAAATATTATGAACACTACCCTTGATGGCGATTACCAAACATTTAAGGGTGAAAGTGGCGCATACGTGCGCGAGCACTTCTTTGGTCGTGATCCACGTACTGCTGCAATGGTCTCTGGTTGGTCTGATGATCAAATCTGGAATCTAAAGCGCGGTGGACATGATTACCGCAAGCTATATGCGGCATATGCAGCTGCATCTCAACCTAATGGCCGCCCAACAGTTATCTTGGCAAAAACTGTTAAGGGCTGGACACTTGGTTCGCACTTCGAAGCTCGCAACTCAACGCACCAAATGAAGAAGATGTCACTTGAAGATATTGTCGAATTCCGCGATCGTTTAGGTATTCCAATTGCCGATGACAAGTTAGATAAGTACACACCTCCTTATTACAAGCCAGCTGAAGATTCTGCTGAAGCTAAATACTTACAAGAGCGTCGCGTTGCTTTGGGTGGATCAATTCCGCGCCGTCGCAGCGTTTCTCGTCCATTGGCACAACCGGTAGATGAGGCTTACGAATCTGTTCGTCGTGGTTCTGGACAGCAAGAAGTTGCGACAACAATGGCATTTGTCCGCATGCTTAAGGATTTAGTTAAAGATCCTGGACTTGGCGCACGCTTAGTACCAATTATTCCTGATGAAGCCCGCACTTTTGGTATGGATTCACTCTTCCCAACTTTAAAGATTTACTCACCACACGGTCAGCAATACACCGCAGTAGACCGTGAATTGATGTTGTCCTATAAGGAATCAACTTCTGGTGTGATCTTGCACGAAGGTATTAATGAAGCTGGATCAGTTGCATCATTTACTGCAGTTGGTTCTTCGTATTCAACTCATGACGAACCAATGATTCCTATCTATATCTTTTATTCAATGTTCGGTTTCCAGCGCACAGGTGATGCTTTCTGGGCGGCTGCCGATCAATTGGTACGCGGCTTTGTCGTCGGTGCCACTGCTGGTCGCACAACTTTAAATGGTGAAGGTCTGCAGCATGAAGATGGCCATTCGCCGCTTCTAGTTTCAACAAATCCAGCCGTTGTTGCCTATGATCCAGCATTTGCTTACGAACTCGGACATATCGTTAAAGATGGCCTGCGTCGTATGTATGGAGAAAATAGCGAGAATATTTATTACTACCTAACTGTTTATAACGAGCCTTACATGCAACCAGCGGAGCCAGAAAGCCTTGATGTAGCCGGTTTGTTAAAGGGAATTTACTTATTCCAGAACGGTTCTAAACAGCGTAAGAAGAATGCACAGATCTTGGCCTCTGGTGTCGGCATGAACTGGGCGCTAAAGGCTGCGAAGTTACTCGAATCCGATTGGGGCGTTTCTGCATCTGTCTGGTCTGTTACCTCTTGGAATGAACTTCGTCGTGACGGACTTGCTGTAGATCGCCACAATTTATTAAATCCAACTGATCAACGCAGTGCTTATGTTACAAATAAGCTAAAGGGTGCTGATGGTCCAGTAATCGCAGTTAGCGATTACATGCGCGCGGTGCAAGATCAGATCGCACCGTGGGTGGAACAAGATTTTGTTTCGCTAGGAACAGATGGCTTTGGTCTATCTGATACTCGTGGTGCTCTCCGTCGCCACTTTAAAGTCGATGCTGAATCAATCGTGATTGCAACCTTGTCGGCACTTGCTAAGGCTGGCGAAGTTAAACAGGGCGTTGTGCAAGATGCGATAAATAAGTATCAAATCAACGACATTAACGCTGCTGATCCAGGTAATACCGAAGGATCAGGTTAATTCGCTTCTACTCCTCTTTGACTGCGTGAGCAAAGAACGCTGTAGCTATAAGCATTAGCGCTGGAATCGTTAGCGCGATCGCTAACGAACCACTAAATTGTGCGGTCCATGCAACTACTGCCTTTAAGATAAAAACAGATGGCATATTTATAACGCCCATCTGGCCGACAACAACTGCGCTCGGCAGAGAAGATCTGCGGTTAGCCGCGGTATAAAAGGTTGGTGCCATCAAAGAAGAGCCCATTCCGGCAAATCCAAATGCAACACAAGATGTAAGTAAAGCCAAATTCTTATGTTCTGCCGGTATCTGAACAGTTATTGTTAGGAAAGTTAAAAATCCACCGCCACCAAGCAGGGCGAATAAGCGAATTGTGTTATGAACCCGGAAGCGCTTAGCCAAAGTACTAGCACTTAACCTTCCCGTGATCATCGCGATCATAAATACAACGTAAGGAAGAGCTGCCAAACCAGAACTGACGCCAATGCGTTCCTTCGCAAATATTGCCGACCAATCACCCGTGCAAAATTCTAAGAAAACCGCGCAGAGCAATCCCCCGCTGATAAGCCAGTCAACCCTAAATGATGTGAAAAGCGTCTTAAGTGGAAGATGCGCATCATCATGCTCATTTGCTTTGACCAGAACCGGGGTAAGGCGTTGCACCATCGCTGTCAACGCCAAAGTGACAACAACCGCTAAACCACCAACGTGCCAAGAAATTGTTATGAGATTTACGATCAATCCAGAAATAATTGCAGTTGTTAAAGTTCCGAGTGCCCACATTCCGTGCAATCGAGCAATAGTTAAATCCTTTACTCGCTCCATTGCATTAAAAGACTGTGCGTTGATCGAGATGTGATATGCCGATGTGCTCCAGCCAATTGCAATATTACAGATTAGGAAAATTCCCGACGATTCAGTGCGAACGATGAAGAAATATGCAAATCCCATAAGCCAGATGTTGGCCAAAATAACGCGCTTGACTCCATATTTGTGGACCATATGGCCTGTAAGAAAAAGGCTTGCGACAGCGCCAAACGAACCGGTGCTAATCAGCGTTCCGAATTGGCCGTTACTTAAACCTAAGTTAGCTTTAATTTCAGGAAAACGCGGAATCCAAGACATGATCAACATTGCATAAACGCCAAATAGCGCCTGCAGGAGATTAAATTCAGTCTTTGGTTTTACGGTATTCATCTTAAAAGAGCGCATTTGCTAGCGCTGCTCGCGCTTTAATAACACGAGGATCTGCCGGATCGACCAAGGCAAACAATTCAAGCAAGCGATCCTTAACTCGCTTCTGCTCTGGTCCATCCAAAAGTTGAATCAGATGTAATAAGCGAGCAAAAGCTGGTTCTAAATATCCGCTGACAATTTCAATGTCCGCGCATCTCATTTGAATCTCTAAATCATCTGGTGAGGTGATTGCATCTTGCATTATCTTCGCGCCATCTAAACCATCGGTACGTGATAACAGTTGAGTCTGAGCAAGACCTAAAGTTGCAAATGAATCCCCCGGCTTGCGCGCCAGTAATTTCTTATAGGCACTTTCGGCTCTTGCATAATCTCCGGCATCAAGGGCTGCTAGCGCTTCTTCTTCTTCGGGTTCAATCTTTTCAACTGGTGCATCGCCAACGCCTTGTTCGGAAGCTAGAGCTAAAACTTTATCAATCACCATGCGGATCTGGGCTTCAGGGTATGCCTGTTCAAAGAGAGGAACCATCTGTTCGTTAATGATGGCTACTGCAAATGGAACTGCACGGACTTGCAGTGCTTGTGCAACTTGCGGTTGGGCATCAACGTCAACGCGGCCCAGCACCCAACTTCCTTGATCAGCTAAAGCTAACGCGCCAAGCGTTGCAACTACCTCTTGGGATTCAACAGAACGTGGTGACCAACAAATTAAAATTACTGGTTTGCTCTTTGATAAAGCTAAAAATTCATCAGTTAGATTTTGGGGAGTTATTTCAACGCCCGGCATTGGTCCAGAACTTTCCGGTTTTGGTTTTCCCAGTGAACTTAAATCAACAGCGCGGCCAAAATTGGGAGGCAAGGTCACTTATTTGCCTCCATTTCTACTCCAGAATCGCGCCTAAATGGCGCCACATCATCTATATAAGACTGTGCTGCAAATGTTAACCCAACATCGTGGCCTTCTCGCTCACTTAAATACCAACGATGTTCTAAAACTTCATGGAAGAACTGTGCTTCTTCTATTCTACCTCTCGCATTTTGCGGAATCATCTCAACAATTGGACGATACGTTTCATTTAGCCAACGTCGAGCGGAGTCTGCGATAGGTGGTTTTGGATTTTCTTCACGTCCGCGAAAGCGATCGAGCGATGCCAGCAAACGCTTTGCTTGTAAAGCTTCGGTCTCCAAACCAGTTAACTCGCGCAGACGATTGCGGTGATACCCAGGTGCAACTAACTTTGGTTGGAAATACAACTTTTGGGATTCGCCATCTAAAGAAACTGATACTTCATCGACTGCGAAACCGAGATCTTGTAGTTGGCGCATCGCACGCTCAACGGCATGGCGATCCTTAGGGTCTAATACTTGGCGCTCTTTGAGCGCTTTCCAAATTCGGTGATAACGCTTTATAACCGCTTCGCTAGCACGGATTGGATCCATTCCTGGAAAAAGCACGCCAGATAAAGCTAAGTCTTCTAATTCAGCGGCTACATTGAAATGGGCAATCTCTAAATCATGCTCGCGTTGGCCATCGCTCAGTGATTTCTGGAATTCACCGGTTTCGGCATCTACTAAATATGCTGCGAATGCTTCTGCATCTCGGCGAAAGAGCGTGTTAGAGAGCGAACAATCCCCCCACCAAAACCCTAATAAATGTAGCTGCACAAGTAAGAGCGCCAAAGCGTTCGCCATCATAGTTATGTCATTTGAAGTTACATCTTTACCGCTGAGCAAAACGCGATAAGGAAGTGAATAAGGAAGAAATCGAGTAACGAGTGCACATGGCAACTCTGCATTCGAATCGTCCGTGCGACCTTCGATAACCGCAATTGGCTGCACACTTGGAGCGCCAAGATGCGCTAGCTCACGCAAAGCTTTGTATTCACGATTGGCAAATTCTGAGACAGTTTCTTTTACTGCATAGACTTCTGAATCAGGATCATCGGTTGATCGCACCAGGCGAACCA
>WLQO01000059.1 GCA_009698295.1 Actinomycetota bacterium
ACTTCGCGAACACTTAACCCGACTTGAGATAGCCCCAGTGCGCGCGCTAGATGAACAATTGGTGGAGCCACAATTGAATCTTTTAAAATCTCTTCGGGAAGGTTTATAGCAGCACCACCATCGCCTGCGATATGGATAATTCGATCAGCGAAACCAATTACTCGCTCAAGCCTATGTTCGGCAATGACAACGGTAAGGCTGAGATCATGTACGAGTCTGTGAAGAATAGAGAGCACTTCTTCTGCCGCAATCGGATCTAGCGCGCTTGTCGGCTCGTCCAGAACTAGCACTTTTGGATTCATGACTAGTGCGCTACCAATCGCAACGCGTTGCTGTTCTCCACCGCTGAGCGTAGAAATCGCCCGCGAACGTAAGTGGGAAAGCGCTAGTAGGTCAAGGATTTCTTCCACGCGCTTTCGCATCAACGCGGGTGAGATATTTAAAGCTTCCATTCCGAAGGCAAGCTCTTCTTCCACGATGTCGGTGACGAAACCTTGCGCAGGATTCTGCCCCACAATTCCGACTAGGTGCGCTAGTTCGCCGGGTCTAACCAATTGGGTAGAAATACCGTCGACAGCAATATCGCCGGCCAGGATCCCGCCTGTGTGATGGGGGACGAGACCATTGATTAATCTTAAGAGCGATGACTTTCCCGTCCCAGTAGAACCAATAACTAAAACCATTTCACCTTCAGTTATTTCAAATGAGAGATCTTCCAGAATTGTTTTAGTTGATGTCGGATAAACCAGCGACACATTTGAAAACTTAATCACTGCGCCACCAACAATGCGAAGAGACATGAGGCGGCCGCAAAAAGAACAATTGCAGAATCAAGGTTCTGCCAAATGATCGGTCGATAGCGCGAACGTTTGCGGCTGACGCCATATCCACGTGCATCCATAGCTGCGGCTAATTCAAGAGATCTTGATAGTGAATCCTCCAGTAGCGGCAGAGCGATGGAGCGCCAAGAAGGTTTCTCGTCTCCGCGCAGCGCTCGTGCGCGCCGTATGCGCGAGATGCTCTGCACCAGGTTTGGTAGAGCTGAAGTTGCAATGACTATCGCAACACCAAATTCATAGATCACAACTGGGGTTATGCGCAAAAGTTTATGAGGACTGGTCAGAGATACTGCTGCGCCGAAAAGTGAAATTACGGAGACAATAATCAAACCTTCATGGATCGATGAAAGCAGTCGTTCTTGCGTGACTGCTCCGCCGATACGTACTCCGGCCATCCAACTGGGCAGGGGAGCGATCGGAAGAGTAAAGAGATTTCTTCCTGGTATCGGCACACCGATCAAGAGACCGACAGAAGTCCTGATAAATAAAATCACCGCACCAAGCTTTAATGAAAACCAGAAGCTGCGTGACCAAGGGGCGGAATCAGAGAACTTCCAAACGAGAATCGCTGCAACCGCAATCGATAGACCTGCCACCCATGCGTTATCGGTGCTGATTACAGCGCCGATAATTAACAAGGACCAGATCCACCAAGTCAGCGGATGCAGCGATTTCATTTAGATACGGTTATTTCTTCAGAGCAGCCGGCGTTGGAATTTCAACACCGCACTCTTTCTTAGGGTAATTATTGATTCCACAGATCAGACCGCTTTTTGCTGCGCGAATCTTTACCGCTTTACCGAGTACATCAATTCCTTGCGCCTTTTTTGCGATCTTCACACAAGTCGTAAAACTCTTCTGCACCTTTTCGCCCTTAGGGGCGTAATCGCGGCTACCAAAGTCGATAACAAGAGCGATACGTTTCAAATCCTTGCTGGCTTTTACCTTGCCGCAGATCGCCGAAAAGTCGGGGCTAATCGCTGGCGCAATCGATGGCACATCATCTGAACTAAAGACGAATGACCATCCTTCGACTGATCCATCTGCAATATCAACAGTCGGACCAGTCATCGCAGCGGTCCAGCGCGTAGCACCTGGAGCGGCTTGGTAATAACCCCAATATCTATAACCCTTATCGGTCGCGTTCGCAGGTGCAGCAAGGATCAGATTCGGGATGAGAAATATAGCTGCAGCAAAAGCGCTAATTAATTTCCTATTTATTTTCATTTAATTCTGTAGAGCCTCTCTAATTGGAAGAGTCTCACAGGGGTAGTTGCAATAAAAGTAGAAAAGATACTTTCCTTGTGACTACGCCCCGCAAACCTCGGCGGGTGTTTGTCTTAAGCCACTTAACGATTCAGGTAATCCGACTTAAGCGCTTATGCGCTCTTACGGTTGCGGGTCAGCGTCGGATTTGCACCGACTTCCCCTGAAAGGCAAGCTGTGAAGCTATTTAATTGTCTTGATTTCTCCTACCTGCGAACCAAACCATATGGGTCGGGTAAATGCAACCAAACACGCGATCCTTGACAGTGCAGGTATGTTCAGCGCTATGGAATATAGACGCCTCGGCTCATCAGGAATGTATGTCTCGGAAATCGCTTATGGCAATTGGATTACTCATGGTTCGCAAGTTGAATCAGAAGCAGCGATTAAATGTGTTCGTACCGCTTACGATCTCGGAATCACTACTTTTGATACCGCAGATGTTTACGCGGGTACTAAAGCTGAATCTGTATTGGGCAAGGCGCTAAAGGGTATAAAACGCGAGTCATATGAATTATTCACCAAAGTTTACTGGCCTACCGGTGCCGGCAAGAATGACCGCGGATTATCACGTAAACATATAATCGAATCTTGTAACGCATCACTAAAGCGCTTAAACACTGATCACATTGACCTATATCAAATGCATCGTTTTGATTACGAAACCCCACTTGAAGAATCCTTGAGCGCATTTGATGATTTGATTCGAACAGGAAAAGTTCATTACATAGGTTTCTCGGAATGGAATGCAGAACAAATTTCTCAAGCCTTACGCATTCAAGATGCCAAGGGCTATGACCGATTCGTTTCGAGCCAACCGCAATATTCTGCACTTTGGCGAGTTATTGAGAGCGAGGTCGTACCTTTAAGTAAGAAAGAAGGGATTGGCCAGATCGTTTGGTCGCCAATGGCCCAGGGAGTCTTAACTGGTAAGTACCTCCCAGGAAAGAAGCCGCCAACTGGTTCGCGCGCCACTGATAAGAAATCTGGTGCTGACATGATTTCCAGATGGCTACGCGATGATGTTTTAAAAGCGGTACAAAATTTGGGACCCATCGCCAAAGAAGCGGATTTAACTATTGGCCAATTGGCTATCGCTTGGGTTTTACAAAATCCAAATGTATCCAGCGCAATTATGGGCGCTACCAAACCTTCGCAAGTTAAAGAGAATGTAAAGGCATCGGGCGTAAAGCTCTCTGCTGATCAGATGAAGGCGATAGATAAAGCGCTTGGTTCGATTCCGACTACAGATCCAAAAGAGACCAAGAGTCCAAATCCACGCGCTTAGTTGATTTTTTCGCCCATCTTTACTTGCGGTTTTGGTGCGCGCATGCGACGCATCTGCGTCGAACGCAACCAACCGTAAAGTCCTAGCCCCTTGGTACTTTTACCCGGAAAGCGCGTCGCGATCTCCGTCTTAATTTTGCGCGACAAGAAGAATCCATCGACGGCCGAGAAGAGTAAAACGGCATACATAATTACGATTCCTGTAACCGCAAATGCGGCAACCGGTATTAGCGAGAGCACTAAAACGAAGGCGACGATCGGTAGAAAATATTCGCCAATCGAACGTCGTGAATCTATGTAATTACGGATAAATTTCTTCTCCGGTCCTCGATCGCGCAACGGGAGTGCAGCTTCGTCTCCACGCAGATATGCCGCGCGTTGTGCCACACGAGCTGCACGGGCAGCATCCTTGGCACGCTTTTTCTCTACCTTTGTTGATGCTGGTGCTAAGGAAGAAATCTTTGTAGACGCTTGCGCATCTTTACGCTTGGGAGTTGGGCGCCCCTTTTTTTGAGAGCCTTCTGCTGGAGTTGTCATAGCGCAAACTATAGGGCGAGCATCTGCTCTAGAGCCAACTTTGAGTAGCGAGCGATATCAGGAGCAACTCTAATTTGATTAACTTCATGTCCTGCTACGAGTGATTCCATCGCCCATACGAGATGAGGCAGATCAATGCGATTCATAGTTGAGCAGTAACAAACCGTCTTATCTAGAAAGACTATTTCTTTATCTGGATGAGCCTTCGCCAATCGAGAGACTAAGTTGAGCTCAGTGCCGATCGCCCATTTGCTTCCGGCGGGGGATTCTTCAACGGTACGAATTATTGCTTCGGTACTGCCCACGACATCTGCGATTGAGACAACTTCGTGTTGGCATTCTGGATGAACTAGGACTTTTACACCGGGTAGTCGATTGCGAACTTCATTTACAGCATCAACGGTAAAACGTCCGTGCACCGAACAATGTCCGCGCCATAAAATCACTTTAGCGGCGCGAATCTGATCAGGAGTGAGTCCGCCCATCGGCTTCCAGGGATTCCAGAGAACACAATCAGAGAGTGAGAGTCCCAGAGAAAGTACGGCAGTGTTGCGTCCTAAATGTTGATCAGGCAAGAAAAGGATCTTCTCACCTTTGCTGAGCGCCCATTCCATTGTCTTCTTGGCATTAGATGAAGTGCAAATAGTCCCGCCATGTTCGCCAGTAAAACTCTTGATTGCTGCAGATGAGTTCATGTAAGTAACGGGAATAGTTTTATCCGCTACACCAAGTGAGGAAAGTTGGCTCCAGCATTCTTGTACTTGATTGGCGGTAGCCATATCTGCCATCGAACAACCCGCTGCCAGGTCAGGCAAGATAACTTTTTGATTAGCAGAGGTCAAAATATCCGCACTCTCTGCCATGAAATGAACTCCGCAGAAAATTATGTATTCAGCTTGTGACTGTGCCGCAGCTGCTTGCGCTAACTTAAATGAGTCACCGGTGATATCTGCAAATGCAATAACTTCATCGCGTTGGTAATGATGGCCAAGCACCAGAGCACGATCACCAAGTGCTGCACGCGCGATCTTGGCGCGTGAGACTAGATCAGGATCGCTGGCTTCAGGCAGTTCACCGGTACAAGAGACGCCACGTTCTGATTCCAAATCTTGGCCGCGCCCGAGCAGCAACAAGTTAGTCAGTGAACGGCTCTGGATTGAACCGCCCTGAACCGAACCGTTTTGAGTTGTGGTCATAGCCACATTCTCGCTCATAAATGGCGTTGCTGTCGCATCGGCGCAGTTGGGCAGGTAGGCTAAGCCCATGACAACTGAGACAACCACAACTTCAACATCGATCGCACTTACCGATGTTGCCTCTGCCAAGGTAGCCGCGCTCCTCGCTCAAGAAGGTCGCGATGACCTTTATCTGCGCGTTGCCGTACAACCAGGTGGATGTTCTGGTCTTCGCTACCAGCTCTATTTTGATGAGCGCAACCAAGAAGGCGATATCGCCCGTGAATTCGGTTCTGTAAAAGTAGTTGTCGACAAGATGAGCGATCCATATTTGATGGGCGCCACAATTGATTTTGTAGACACTATCGAGAAGCAAGGTTTCACAATCGATAACCCAAATGCACAAGGCTCTTGTGCTTGCGGCGATTCATTTAATTAAAGATAAACGTTTACTTTAATTTAACGTTATGAAAATTGGCGTTGCAGGCTCTGTTGGCCTTGATCATTTAATGACTTTCTCAGGAAAGTTCACTGATTCACTGGTTGCTGGGTCTTTGGAAAAAGTCTCACTCTCATTCTTGGTAGACGGCCTGGAAGTCCGACGCGGGGGATGCGCTGCAAATATTGTTTTTGGAATGGGAGTTTTAGGTTTAAATCCCATCCTCATCGCAGCAGTTGGTATTGATTGGCCAGATTACGACGCTTGGTTGTCAAGGCACGGAGTAGATACATCGCATGTATTGGTTTCAACGAAATTACATACTGCGCATTTCATGGTCACGACCGATACCGAACTAAATCAGATAGCTTCATTCTTTCCAGGTGCGATGTCCGAAGCTCGCAATATCGAGTTAGCGCCAATAATGGATAAGACCGGCAAATTGGATTTGATTGTAATTTCTCCAGATGACCCAGAAGCGATGCTGCGCCACACAGAAGTAGCCCGCCAAATGGGTATTGCAATAGCTGCTGATCCATCGCAGCAGATGGCCCGCATGAGCGGTGAAGAGATTAAGCAATTGATAACAGGTGCAACTTATCTATTTTTAAATGAGTACGAACTCGCGCTGGCTATTCAGAAGACTGGCTGGAGTGATCGCGAGATATTGGAGCAAGTGCAATATCGAGTTGTGACTTTAGGATCTGAAGGAGCACGTGTGGAATCCCTTCAAGGTGAAACGATCAAAGTAGGTTGTCCAAAAGAAAAAGGCCGAGTTGATCCAACAGGTGTTGGTGATTCATTTAGATCTGGATTTGTTGCCGGTCTTGCTTGGGGATTAGGGCATGAACGTTGCGCACAGTTGGGTGCCATGATTGCAACTTATGTAATTGAGACAACCGGAACTCAGGAATATCGCTTTACCTCAGCCGAATTTTTAACGCGTTTTAGTCAGGCTTATGGCGCTAGCGCTGCCGCTGAGATTGAACAGCATTTAGCAACGCGTTAATTAGCGAGGAAATTTCGGCTTCGCTACTTTCACTATGAATAGCAATTCTGATATTTCCATATGTAGGCAACCCCATGGCGGCCAGGACATGGCTAGGTTGCAAATTCATTGCAGTGCAAGCAGAACCAGAATCTACTGCGAAGCCCTTGGATGCCAATTCGCGTAAAATCTCCTCACCATTTGTACCTGGAAAGACCAATGAAACCAAGTGCGGCATAGCTGTATCTAAATTTCCCGCGATAATCGCATCAGGAATCGCTGATTTAACTGCGGTACGAATCTGCTCGTTGTACCTGCGAATCGTGCGATCTTCCGGTTTAAAGTTCTCGAGCGCCACCGCGCTAGCGAGAAGCAATGGAAGAGAATAAGTGCCATAAGTTCGGCGGGCACTGGAAATAT
>WLQO01000006.1 GCA_009698295.1 Actinomycetota bacterium
ATCGCTGGACGAATTCGTCGCCTCTTGGCGATGGCCGATAAACGCGCAGGAGAGCTTGGAATTCCAGATACTGAAGCCGGCCTTTCACCAGATCTTCTCAATTAGTTAATCTAATTGAGCGTAATTCCTACGTGAAGGTAACTACGCACGGCTGGTAAGATTACTCACGACCCCAATGATGTGGCAGTTTTATTGCCGTATACCCATCTGGTGCTACTGATATTGGCAACGGGTCCTTACACTTCTAAAGCGAGGTTTTTACGTGATTAATGTTGGAATTAATGGATTTGGACGAATTGGCCGCAACTTCTTTCGCGCCGCACTTACTAACCCAAATATAAATATCGTTGCTATCAACGATTTAACCGATAACGCCACTTTGGCGCACCTTCTAAAGTACGACTCAATCTTGGGCCGTCTCGGCCTTGAAGTAACACACACAGAAGATTCAATCACTGTTGGTGGAAAGACAATGAAGGTATTTGCAGATCGCGATCCAGCAAATCTACCTTGGGCTTCAGTTAAAGCCGATATCGTCATCGAATCCACTGGCCACTTCACCAAAGCTGCTGATGCCAAGAAGCACATAACAGCCGGTGCGAAGAAGGTAATCATTTCTGCACCTGCATCTGATGAAGACATCACAATTGTTATGGGCGTAAATCACGAAAAGTACGACCCTGCTAGCCACCATGTTATTTCTAACGCATCTTGCACAACCAACTGCCTTGCTCCAATGGCTAAGGTTCTTCAAGACAACTGGGGAATTGTTAAGGGCTTGATGACAACGATCCATGCCTACACAAATGACCAGGTAATTCTTGACTTCCCTCACAAAGATCTGCGCCGCGCCCGCGCTGCTGCAACGAATATGATCCCAACTTCAACTGGCGCAGCTAAAGCGATCTCCTTGGTTCTACCTGAGCTAAAGGGCAAGTTAGATGGCTACGCAATGCGCGTTCCAGTTCCAACTGGTTCTGCTACTGATTTAACTGTTGAACTTGCAAAGGAAGCAACAGCAGCAGAGATCAATGCCGCAATGAAGGCTGCCGCAAATGGTGCGCTAAAGGGATACCTTTCTTACACCGAAGATCCAATCGTTTCTTCAGATATCGTCACAGATCCATCATCTTGTATCTTCGATTCCGGCCTCACAAAGGTTATTGGTAATCAGGTAAAGATCGTTGGTTGGTATGACAACGAATGGGGCTACTCAAACCGCCTCGTTGATCTAGTAGGTCTTGTCGGAAAATCTCTCTAATTTAGATGGGAAATTCTGCAATTAGCACGCTAGAAAATTTTGTTGTAGCCGGTAAGCGAGTATTTCTTCGCTGCGATTTAAACGTCCCATTAAAGGATGGAAAGATCACAGATGATGGACGCATACGCGCCTCGCTACCGACTATCAAAACGCTCCTTGCAAATGGTGCGAGCCTGGTTATCGCCGCCCACTTAGGAAGACCAAAGGGTGAAGTAAAACCAGAGTTATCACTTGCACCCGTTGCTGCGCGTTTATCAGAACTGCTTGGTACCGAAGTTAAATTCGCCGGTTTAGTCACAGGTGGCGATGTAACAACTAAGGCCCACGCCTTAAAGAGCGGTGAAATTCTCTTACTAGAAAATATTAGATTTGCTGCGGCAGAGACTTCAAAAGACGAATCAGAACGAGCAGCCTTTGCCAAGGAATTGGCAGAACTTGCAGATCTCTATGTTGGCGATGGATTTGGTGCGGTGCATCGCAAACATGCATCCGTCTTTGATCTTCCAAAACTTCTGCCTCATGTTGCCGGAACGTTGGTTGCGGCAGAAGTAGAAGTTCTTAAGAAGTTAACTCAAAGCCCAGAACGTCCTTATGGGGTAGTTCTTGGTGGTGCAAAAGTCTCTGACAAGATCGGCGTTATCGCTAACTTGCTTGGCAAGGTAGATGTCATGGCGATCGGCGGCGGAATGGTCTTCACATTCTTAGCGGCGCAAGGTAAAGAGATCGGCACATCTTTAGTTGAAAAAGATCTGATTGAAACTGTGCAAGGTCTAATAAAGCAAGCAGCCGCTTCGGGCGTTAATTTAGTTTTACCGACAGATATTGTCGTTGCCCCGAAATTCGCAGCTGATTCACCTGCAACTCTCGTTAGTGCAGATGCAATTCCTGCAGATCAAATGGGGCTAGATATCGGACCGGATTCTGCTGCTGCATTTGCTGCTGCAATTCGCGGATGTAAGACGGTCTTTTGGAATGGCCCTATGGGAGTTTTTGAATTTGCGGCCTTTTCTAACGGAACAAAGGTTGTTGCTCAAGCGCTAACTGAAGTTTCTGGAATCTCAGTTGTTGGCGGCGGAGATTCTGCAGCAGCGGTACGTGCCCTTGGCTTTGCAGATAATGATTTCGGTTATATCTCAACTGGCGGAGGCGCTTCCTTGGAGTACTTGGAAGGCAAGGAACTCCCAGGGCTTACCGCTTTAGATCTTTAATTTAAACAATTTCCTCAAAGATTCAGTATCGTTGCAGTAACTAGTAAAAGGAGCAGATCATGCGTAAGCCGCTAATGGCAGGTAACTGGAAGATGAATTTAAATCATCTAGAAGCGATAGCAGTTGCCCAAAAGTTGGTCTATTCACTTGGCGATAAAGATTACGACGCCGTGGATATTGCGATCATTCCTCCATTTACTGATATTCGCTCTATCCAAACATTGATTGATGGTGATCGTCTGCGCTTGCTTTACGGTGCGCAAGATATTTCTCCTGAAGCAAGCGGGGCCTTTACTGGAGATATTTCAGGGCATATGTTGGCAAAGCTAGGCTGTACTTTTGTTGTTATCGGCCACTCTGAACGTCGCGCGATTCATAAAGAAGATGATGCGCTGATAAATCGCAAGATAAAGGCAGCACTTGCCAACGAATTAACTCCAATATTCTGTGTTGGCGAAGAACTTTCAATACGCGAATCAGGTGCGCATGTTTCGCATGTGATCCGCCAAATTCGCGCAGGTTTAGAAGGATTCACCAAACCAGAGCTAAAGAAAATTGTTATCGCTTACGAACCAGTGTGGGCGATCGGCACCGGCAAGACTGCAACTCCAGAAGATGCCCAAGAAGTCTGCGCTGCAATCCGAGAAGAGATTGGTTCAATTGGCTCTGCCGAAATCGCATCCAATATGCGAATCCTGTACGGCGGATCTGTTAAATCTTCAAATATCTCAGAGATCATGAAGCAGGTCGATGTCGATGGCGCACTAATCGGGGGAGCGAGCCTAGACCCTGAGGAATTGGCTAAGATCGCCAAGTTCTACGAGGTAGAAAGCGCCTAAGGCGCGCTTGCTATCTAGTATCCTTACGCTCTATCTCCATCCAAAACATTAGGGGTTGTACATCGTGGCTCTAGCTCTCTCAATCTTGTTGATCGTCACCAGTATCTTGATGATCTTGCTCGTTCTGCTCCATAAAGGAAAAGGCTCTGGTCTCTCTGACCTATTCGGCGGTGGAATTTCCTCTAATTACGGTGGCTCATCAGTCGTTGAGAGAAACTTAGATCGCATCACTATCGTTGTTGGTGGTATTTGGTTCGGCGGCGTTGTCGCGCTAAGTCTTGTTTTGAAGGGTTAATAAATGGCAAGTGCAATTCGCGGAAGCCGTGTCGGCGCCGGCCCAATGGGCGAGGCTGAACGCGGAGATCAGATCGAGCGCGCTACCGTTTCATACTGGTGCGGCAATGGACATGAAGTTCGTCCTTCATTTGCTGTTGAAGAGACCGTTGTAATTCCTGCTGAATGGGATTGCCCTAAGTGCGGCTTGCCAGCAGGACGCGATCGCAATAATCCACCAAAGGCTGTTGTAAATATTCCTTACAAGACTCATTTAGCTTATGTAAAAGAACGTCGCACTGATACTGAAGGCGCAAAGATTCTCGAAGATGCTCTGCGCAAACTTCGTGGAGATGACGAGTAATTAAAGAGCTTTAGCAGCTTTTAAGAGTTGAGAAATACCCGCACTTCTATCTTGCAGATGCAAGCGAAGGAGCGGGTATTTTCTTGCCGCAAGCGCACGTGAATCACCGATTGCTTGCGCCATTAGTAAAGTTTGAAAATCAAAACTACGACCGGGTATAGCGAAATTAGTCTTCGTCGAACCAGTTACCTGTAAGAAAGTACCGTTCTGTTGGCCACCCTTGTGGAATTGACCAGTTGAGTGCAGAAACCTTGGCCCCCAACCAAAACTTACTGGGCGCCCGGACTTTTCCGACAAAATGCTGCGCAATTCTGCAAGTGCGGCATCATCTTTACGATCTAGATAAGCCATGATGGCGATATATCCATCTGCATCGGTGGTTGCAATCAAATTCTTTAGCGCCGCGGTTAAGGTATTTCCATCCCCAAAAATCTCAACAACCTCATCGAGTGCAGAAGGTTGCAACTGTGGCAATTTGTTATTCCACTCGCTTAGGACAATCGATGTTGCCTCTTTCGCCTCGGTAACATTTGGTTGATTAAATGGATCGGTACCAAGTGCGGCGCCCATCAAAGCCGTCACCCATTCCCAGAAGAGAAAATGTTCACCGAGTTCTGCCGAAACGCTCAATTGCGCACCAGGTGCGAAGGCGATCGAGAAAGCGCCGCCACCTTCTGCCTCATCAAAACTTTCTGTTGCAATTGGTAGTCGTCCGGTCTGTTCTTTGCCAGTTGATTCCGCGATTAACTGCTCAATCCAATCTGAGAGCCCGGGAAATTTTGAACCAAGGTCAGTAAATCCTAAGAATTGTTTATTCTGGGTGATCAGTAAATATGCAACATCTAGCACGGTGGCCGGCTCGCTAATGATTTGCGCTCGGCAATCTCCGGCTTGGTCTAAAAGAATTGAGGCATCAACGCCCATCAACGTAGCCGGAGTCAAGCCAAATGCGGTTAGCGCGCTAAAACGCCCGCCCACATTTGGATCTGCGTTAATTACTGAAAATCCCTTAGCTCTTACATCAATGTCCAGCGGTGAACCTGGATCTGTCACAAATAACATGTGATCGCGCGGATCTAAATTCGCGCTTTTTAGGTAGCCTTCAAAGAAGGCGCGCTGTGATGCAGTTTCAATAGTTGATCCAGATTTTGAGCTGACGATTACTAGCAATTTATCGGGGGAGTCCTTGAGAGCATGATCTAGGTAATCAGGATCTGTTGAATCAAGGATAAATATCTTCTTGCCATATGTCTTGGCTATTACTTCTGGCGCTAATGAAGATCCGCCCATTCCACAAAGCACTAAGTTCTCGCGTTCTCTAAACTTTGCAGCGATTGCATCTAGTATCGGCAGTAGTTCGCGAGAACTCTCATCTAAATCAACCCAGTTAAGGCGTATTGCTGCTTCAGTTGCAGCGGCCGGGCCCCAAGTATTGGAATCTTTCGCAGCCAGACGCGGGTGGGCTTTGGCTAAGGTTAAGTAAATTGGATCATTGCGATCGATCTTTTTAAGTGCAGGGCCAGCTAAAGCGATCATTATTTTAGCGCTGCTTCAATTTTTGCGACGATCGCATCTGGGCCAAATCCGAACTCCGCAAACAATTTAGTGGCAGAGGCTGATGCACCAAAGTGCTCCAGTGAAATCGCGATTCCGCTGTCACCGATATATTCGCGCCAACCTTGTGCGATACCTGCCTCAATGCTTACCTTTAAGCGGGCAGCCTTGGGCAGAACGTTTTCACGGTAAGCCGGACTCTCTTCTTCAAACCACTCTAAACACGGCGCGCTGACGACACGGGTAGCAATAGATTTCGCTTCAAGTATTTCTTGCACGGCCAACGCAACGCAAACTTCAGATCCTGTTGCAATAATTACTACCTCAGCAGTTTTCGCTGAATCTTTTAGAATGTAAGCGCCTTTATTTACCAACTCTGCTGGACTATGTGAACTCCGATCAAAGACTGGCAGGTTTTGGCGGGAGAGTAGTAGTCCAGCTGGCTTGCGACGGAGCATTATCGCTTTCCAAGCCTCACGAACTTCATTGGCATCAGCAGGTCGCACGACAGATAAATTAGGGATCGCGCGAAGCGTTGCTAAATGTTCGACCGGCTGATGTGTTGGACCATCTTCACCGAGACCGATTGAATCGTGGCTCCAAATAAAGATGCTAGGTAGATCCATAATTGCAGCCAGGCGAACCGCGGGTCGCATGTAATCACTAAATACCGCAAAAGTTCCACCGAAAGTCTTTGATAAACCATGCAAAGCGATGCCATTTAAAATTGAACCCATGGCATGTTCGCGGATTCCAAAGTGGATCATTCGCCCGTAAGGATTAGCGCCAGCCATTTTGCTGCTAGCAGGCAGGAAAGAACCCGAACTATTGATTATGGTGTTATTGCTTCCCGCTAAATCTGCAGAACCACCCCAGAATTCTGGAAGAGATTTTGCCAGCGCAGCAATTACTTCGCCAGATGCTTTACGAGTTGCGACATCTTTACCTGCTGGATATTGCGGAAGATCCGCATCCCATCCTGAAGGTAGTTCACCGCTGATTAGGCGCTTTAATAAAGTTGCACGATCAGCGTTGGCTCCCTGCCATTTGCTAAATTTCTCATCCCATATTTTGCGATTAGCGGCGCTGCGAGCTTTAACTTCGCGCACATGGCTCAAAACATCTGCCGGCATTGCAAAATGTTCTTCAGGGCTAAGGCCTAGTGCTTTCTTGGTTTCAATAATTTCTTCAGCACCTAGCGCCGAACCATGTGATTCTGCTGTATTTCGTGCTTTAGGTGCGGGCCATGCGATTACCGATTTCATGCGAATCAAAGTTGGTTTTGTAATCTCACTCTTTGCTGCTTTCATCGCAGCGTCTAGCTTAGGTAGATCCACGCTGCCATCACTTGCCGCTGCCACATCGATAACGTTCCAACCATATGCGCGATAACGTGCTGAGACATCTTCAGTAAAAGCGATATGGGTATCGCCCTCGATTGAGATGCGATTGTCGTCGTAAATAACTTTTAAGTTTCCGAGATCTTGGGTGCCAGCTAGCGATGAAGCTTCGCTGCTTACTCCTTCTTGTAGATCTCCATCTGAGCAGATCACCCAGATATTGTGATCAAAGAGCGAAGAATTAGCGGGCGCATCTGGATCTAACAGTCCGCGTTCATAACGTGATGCCATCGCCATTCCAACTGCAGTAGCAACGCCGGCACCTAGCGGACCAGTAGTCATCTCTACGCCAGCTGTATGTCCAAATTCGGGATGGCCTGGAGTTAATGAATTCCAGGTGCGGAAGGCTTTTAAATCTTCCATTTCTAAGCCATAACCGCTAAAGAAGAGTTGTGTGTAAAGAGTTAGCGAGGAATGTCCGCAAGAGAGAATAAAGCGATCGCGGCCTAGCCATTTTGGATCGGCAGGATCATGAATTAAATGGCGTTGAAATAAGTTATAGGCAACTGGTGCAAGTGACATCGCTGTGCCGGGATGGCCATGTCCAACATTTTGCACTGCATCCATTGCAAGGGCGCGGGCATATGCAACTGCGCGATCATCGAGAGTTGACCAATTTTCAATAGTGCTCATTAAGAATTTTCTCCCGCGCTGGTTGGTTGATTACGGACCGGGGAGGTTGTCATCGCTAATCGGATCCGCCACGCTGCGATCCAAACTAGGGTTGCGCCCAACAGGTGGGCAGCCACAATTATTTCAGGTATTCCGGTGAAGTATTGGATATACCCAATCGCGCCTTGTGCGAGCGCGATAATTGCAAAGATCGCAATACGCCGGCGGTGAATCTGGTTTGCACGAGCTGCGATATAGAGCGCTAAGGTCAAACCCAACAATGCGATAACTGCATCGGCATGAATCCATGCAACTGTGCGGATATCAAAACCAAAGCGGCGCGCCTGCAAATCACCAGCATGAGGACCACTGCCTGTTACCAATGTTCCTAAGACAATTACCGCAAAAGATAGATATATATGAGCTTGTGAAAGGTTGGCGGTCAATTGCTCTGCAGCCTTTACCCGCTCAACAGTTGAATTGCGCCGGTCATAGATAGATGCTGCGCCGGCGATCAAGATAATTGAGAGCAGTAGATGGCCAGCAACCGGCAATGGGTGCAAATTTGTTAGGACGGTGATTCCACCGAGTACTCCTTGTCCTAAGATTCCGAGAACTTGTCCCAAAGCCAATAAGCGAAGATCTGTGCGCTTTGTAATTAAGACATGGGCTAAGACCGCAAGAGCCACTGCGATTAAGGCAAAGGTAAGTAAACGATTTCCAAATTCAATCCAAGCGTGCAACTGGCCTTCGGCTTGGTGTGGCACTGGGGTGTAAGAACCGGCGGTGCACTCAGGCCAGGTGGGGCAACCGAGTCCAGATCCGGTAAGGCGGACAGCTCCACCAGTTAGGACCAACCCCGCCTGCAAGGTGAGTAAAGCTCCATACAAGGCGCGGCGTAATTTCATAGCCTAAGACTATGACCAAAGACGCAGCCGCTGAGTGGAAAGCGCGGGCGAATTACGACACAATACTGTTGTGAAATTAAATGTAGGGCCAGCCCTAAAGGCTACCGATGATCCGCGAACTCGCGATGCCGTCGGTCGCTCTGTACTCGAAAACGGACCATCAACGGCCGCAGCGTTGGGTGAGCGTTTAGGTTTGACTCCAGCCGGTATTCGTCGCCACTTAGATTTACTTGTAGCTGATGGAATTTTAGAAGCGCGCGAACCACGAATCTCTTCTACACGTGGACGTGGCCGTCCCTCCAAAGTATTTGTCATGACCGACTCCGGTCGCGAAAAGTTTGAACATTCCTACGATGACCTCGCTGTTGCCGCTCTTAAATTTATGTCAGCACAATCTGGCGAACATCTGGTTACCGCTTTTGCCCAATCACGTGCCGACGATATTGAACGTAAAGCATCGACTGTTATTGCAAAGAGTTCGCAGAAGTTAGATGCGCTCGCAACTTTCTTATCTGAACAAGGTTATGCAGCAAGTGTTGGACCCCGCGGTGCAGGCGTTGAACTCTGCCAGCACCATTGCCCGATTGCGCATGTCGCATCAGAATTCCCCCAGCTCTGTGAAGCTGAAACTGAAGCCTTCTCTAAATTGCTCGGCACACATGTTCAACGTTTAGCAACTATCGCTCACGGCGATGGAGTTTGTACAACATATATTCCAAATATGAAAGTAAATATCAATAATAAGGAACCACTAACAGCCGGAAAGGCGCGGTCATGACAACTGCACACCCAGAACTAGACGGACTTGGTAATTACGAATACGGCTGGTCCGATGGTAACGATGCTGGTGCTAATTCACGCCGCGGCATCAACGATGAAGTAGTTCGTGATATCTCGTCAAAGAAGAGTGAACCGCAGTGGATGCTGGATATGCGTCTAAAGGGCTTATCTTTATTTGAGAAGAAGCCGATGCCGTCATGGGGATCTGATCTAACTGGAATTTTCTTCGACACCATTAAATACTTTGTTCGCTCTACTGAAAAGCAGGCAGCGACTTGGGATGATCTTCCAGATGAGATTAAAAATACTTACGACCGCCTAGGAATTCCTGAAGCGGAAAAGCAGCGTCTGGTTTCTGGCGTTGCCGCACAATACGAATCAGAAGTTGTTTATCACTCAATCCGTGAAGACCTGGAAAAACAAGGCGTTATCTTCCTTGATACAGATAGCGGTTTAAAGCAGCATCCGGAACTCTTCAAAGAGTACTTCGGCTCAGTCATTCCAGTCGGTGATAATAAATTTGCAGCGCTAAATACCGCTGCCTGGTCAGGTGGCTCATTTATTTATGTACCAAAAGGCGTACACGTAGACATTCCTCTGCAAGCATATTTCCGCATCAACACTGAAAATATGGGTCAATTTGAACGTACCTTGATCATCGCCGATGAAGACTCTTACATTCACTATGTTGAAGGATGTACTGCGCCAATTTACAAATCTGATTCACTTCACTCTGCTGTCGTTGAAATCATTGTTAAAAAGGGCGCCCGCGTTCGTTACACCACAATTCAGAACTGGTCTAACAATGTTTACAACTTGGTGACCAAGCGCGCAACATGTGCTGAAGGTGCAACCATGGAATGGGTCGATGGCAATATCGGGTCCAAAGTAACTATGAAATATCCCGCCGTTATGTTGATGGGTCCACATGCAAAGGGCGAGACCTTATCTCTTGCTTTTGCCGGACCTGGTCAACATCAAGACTCTGGTGCCAAGATGGTGCACGCCGCTCCATACACATCATCATCTGTAATCTCTAAATCAGTTGCTCGCGGCGGAGGACGCACTTCTTATCGTGGACTTGTCCAGGTACAAGAAGGTGCACATCACTCAAAGAGCACAGTTAAATGTGATGCGCTCTTGGTTGACACGATTTCCCGCTCTGATACCTATCCATATGTTGATATCCGTGAAGATGATGTCTCTATGGGACATGAAGCTACAGTTTCCAAGATCAGCGATGATCAACTCTTCTACCTGATGTCACGCGGACTTACTGAAGATGAAGCTATGGCGATGATTGTTCGCGGCTTTATCGAACCAATTGCCCGCGAGCTTCCTATGGAATATGCACTCGAACTAAACCGCTTAATCGAGCTGCAAATGGAAGGCGCTGTTGGTTAATGACAACCCTTACTACCAATTATTTGACGCCGACGGGGCGAGAAGAAGCTTGGCGCTTTACCCCGCTTAAGCGTCTTGGCGGCATGCATGACGGAACTGCAATAGTTGCAGACCGTCACTCGCTAGCACTTAATTCTGCGTCAGTGCCAGGAGTTTCATTCGCATTGCTCTCGGCGATGGATAACGCGCCGATATCTGAGAGCGATGATGTAATTGTTGCCAGAATTCGTGATTTCGCAAAGGAAGTTGCAGTCTTAACTATTGCGGCAAATACGGAAGTTGCAGAACCGATCTTGCTAAAACGCACCCCAGGTGCGCTAGATAGCGCAGAGTTCTCACGCGTGTTGATTCGCGTGGAAAACCATGCGCGCGCAACTGTGATCATCGAGAACACCGGGGATACACACTTGGCAGAAGATCTGGAAATTTCAGTCGGATCTGGCGCGAGCCTGACTCTGGTCTCACTTCAAGAATGGGGTAGCAAGAGCATTCATGCCGGTCGCCAACATGCAGTCGTTGAGCGTGATGCTACTTTCAAATCAATTGTTGTGACTATTGGTGGTTCACTTGTGCGACTGCTGCCAACAGTTGAGTTTGCTGCACCTGGCGCTTCATGTGAACTGCTCGGCGTCTACTTTGCAACATCTGGTCAATTTTTCGAACATCGCATGTTCGTCGACCATAAAGTCCCTAACGCTAAATCACGTGTTAATTACAAAGGTGCGTTAGCTGGAGATCAGGCCCATACGGTTTGGATCGGTGATGTATTTATCAGAGCCGCTGCCGAAGGTACCGACACTTACGAGCTAAACCGTAACTTGTTACTTTCCGATGGTGCCCGCGCAGATTCAGTGCCTAACCTAGAGATTGAAACAGGCGAGATCGTTGGTGCCGGCCATGCCAGCACAACTGGACGTTTTGATGATGAACAACTCTTCTACTTAATGTCACGCGGTATCAACCTTGCTGACGCTCGTCGTTTAGTCGTTCGAGGATTCTTCAATGAGATCATCACTGAAATTGGCGATGAAGTTATCCAAACCCGCTTGATGGACCGTATTGATGACGAACTTGCGAAGGCAGGTGCGTAATGAGCGATTTATCTCTTGCTTCGCTGATTGCAGGCAAGCCAATCAAGATCGAGAAAGATGGGCGCACAATCTGTGTGGCTCGGGTAGGCGATGAGGTATTTGCAATTGACGACACCTGTTCGCATTCTGATGCATCTCTTTCGGAAGGCGAAGTAACCGATTTCAAAATTGAGTGTTGGTTGCATGGCGCCGAATTTGATCTGCGGACCGGCGAGGCGCTTACGCCTCCAGCGGTTGCACCAATAAAAGTTTATCCAGTAATCGTTGACGGAGACTCCGTCACGGTAGATGCGTAGTTAGGTAATTTGATGAGTACATTAGAAATTCGCGGCTTGAAAGTCTCTGTTGATACCGAGAACGGTGCAGTAGAAATTCTTAAAGGCGTTGACCTGACTATAAAGTCCGGAGAGACCCACGCAATCATGGGACCAAATGGATCAGGTAAATCGACTCTGGCTTACTCAATCGCGGGACACCCTAAGTACAACATAACTGGCGGAACCGTTACTTTAGATGGCGCTGACGTTCTTGAAATGACAGTTGATGAGCGAGCCAAGGCGGGCCTTTTCCTTGCTATGCAATACCCAGTTGAAGTACCAGGTGTTTCAGTTTCAAATTTCCTGCGTACTGCAGTGACCGCGCTACGTGGAGAAGCACCTAAGTTACGTACCTGGGTCGGCGAAGTTAAAGGAGCAATGGAAGCTCTCAGCATGGATCCATCATTTGCACAACGCAATGTAAATGAAGGTTTTTCTGGTGGAGAAAAAAAGCGCCATGAAATTATGCAGCTAGAACTACTAAAACCAAAGATTGCAATTTTAGATGAAACAGATTCCGGTCTTGACGTTGATGCACTTCGTATTGTTTCTGAAGGCGTTAATCGCGCTAAGGAAAGTAACAATATTGGCGTGGTTTTGATTACTCACTACACACGAATTCTTCGCTACATCAAACCAGATTTCGTTCACGTCTTCGCAAATGGCAAGATCGTTGAAGAAGGCGGACCAGAGTTGGCTGATAAGTTAGAAGCTAATGGTTATGCGGAGTACGTCACCGCGTAATTTCTATGACCTTTGACCCGTTAACTATTCGTAAGGATTTTCCGATCTTCGGTCGGAGTATTCGCGATGGTAAACGGCTGGTCTATCTCGACAGCGGGGCCACGAGTCAGAAGCCCTCTGTTGTAATCGATGCAGAATCAGATTTCTACAGGAACCATAACGCGGCGGCACATCGTGGCGCGCATCAATTGGCAGAAGAAGCGACCGAAGCGATTGAATCGGCTCGTGGCATCATCGCTGATTTTCTAGGCGGAGCCACTGACGAAATCATATTTACTAAGAGTTCAACCGAGGCTTTAAACCTTCTGGCTTACTCGATCGGAAGCGCAGCAAAGGAGAATCCTTTCCACCTCAAGGCAGGCGATGAAATTGTCGTCTCGGAAATGGAACATCACGCCAATCTGATTCCTTGGCAGCAACTTGCCAAGCGCACCGGCGCTGTTCTGAAGTGGTTTGAAGTTGAACCTAACGGCCGTTTAGATCTTTCAAATATGAAAAGTGTCATTACCGATCGCACAAAGATAGTTGCGTTAACTCATCAATCCAACGTCCTCGGCACGATCAATCCATTAGCAGAGATAGTTAAGCGGGCCCACGAAGTAGGCGCGATATTTATTTTAGATGCCTGCCAATCAGTTCCACATATGCCGGTAAATGTTACAGATCTCGATATTGATTTCCTTGTTTTCTCAGGACACAAAGCTGTTGGGCCAACCGGTGTTGGTGTGCTCTGGGGTCGCGCTTCCTTGCTCGCCGATCTTCCGCCATTCCTATTTGGTGGATCGATGATTGAAAGCGTCACCATGACGGATGCAACATGGGCGCCAGCGCCACGTAAATTTGAAGCAGGAGTTCCCAATATGGCTCAGATAGTTGGCCTTGGCGCTGCAGTGAGTTACTTAACAAATATCGGAATGCAGAAAATCCATAACCATGAAATCGAAATTACGCAATATGCGATCTCGAAACTTCAAGAGGTTGAAGAAGTAAGAATTATTGGGCCGACTGATATGAATTTACGCGGGGGAGCGGTCTCGTTTACATTGGGCGAAATTCACCCGCATGACTTAGGACAGTATTTAGATAACTCAGGAATTGCAGTGCGCACCGGACACCACTGCGCTTGGCCGCTTACACGCAAGATGGGCGTTCCTTCAACCACGCGAGCCTCTTTCTATCTATATAACACCATAGAAGATATCGACGCTCTGATCACAGGCGTTCGCGATGCACAGAAATACTTTGCGTAATGGAGCTAGATAATCTCTATCAGGAAGTAATTTTAGATCACTATAAGAACCCGCAGAATAAGAAACTTGCAACAAATTATGATGCCCAAGTCCATCACGTCAATCCATCTTGTGGTGATGAAATAGATTTAAATCTAACAATTACCGATGGTGTAGTCGCAAATATAAGTTGGGATGGGGTTGGTTGTTCAATTTCTCAGGCGAGCGTTTCAATTCTGACTGATCTCTTGATTGGTAAACCAATCTCTGAGGCGTATTCGATATTCGATCAATTTGTGAGTCTCATGCAGAGCAAAGGCAGTATTCCGGGCGATGAATCTGTTCTTGAAGATGCAATTGCTCTCGCCGGAGTCTCGAAATATCCTGCTCGCATAAAGTGTGCGCTATTAGGCTGGATGGCCTTTAAAGATGCCAGCGTTCAAGCACAAGCCAAATCTGAACTAGGATAGTCAAGAGGAAGAGAGGTCAATAATGGTTGCAGCAGTTGATGATGTAACAGAGGCGATGAAGGATGTAGTAGATCCTGAGCTCGGTATTAATGTTGTTGATCTCGGGCTTATTTACGATGTGATGGTTGACGATAACAACATCGCAGTCTTAAACATGACGCTGACTTCAGCAGCGTGCCCTTTGCAAGATGTGATCGAGGACCAAACACGTCAGGCGCTGGCACCTCTTACTTCAGATGTGAAAATCAATTGGGTGTGGATGCCGCCTTGGGGTCCAGATAAGATCAGTGATGATGGGCGTGAACAATTACGCGCTCTTGGGTTTACGGTTTAAGGGCTTTTCTAACGCTATAGATCGGAGTTTCAAGTGTCCATGCATGCTGGCTGGATGGCCCTTAGAACTTTAAGCTCAGATCAATCGGTCAAGAATGTAAAACTTCGGCCAGGAACTTTAAAGCGCATTTTCGCGTATTCAATTCCTTATCGTTCCACCTTCGTACTTTTTCTCTTCTGCCTGATAGCGGATGCAGTTTTAACTGTTGCAACACCTCTGCTGCTGCGCGAACTTATAGATAAAGGCGTAATTCCTAAAGATCGAACCATTGTGACAACGATGGCTGTGGCTGTTGCGATTCTGGCGATTCTCACCGCTGTTGTAAATATTGTGATTCGTTGGATTTCAGCAAAGATCGGTGAAGGTCTAATTTATGACTTGAGATCTCAAGTTTTTCGTCATGTGCAAGAGCAATCGATTGCCTTCTTTACTCGCACCCAAACCGGAGCGTTAATAACGCGAATTAATTCCGATGTAATTGGTGCGCAGAGAGCTTTCACCTCAACGTTCTCGGGAATAATCAGCAACGCCTTAACACTGGTTTTGGTAGTTGGAACTATGTTGGCGCTGAGCTGGCAGATCACCGTTGCCTCGTTATTGCTTTTGCCAGTATTTCTGGCCCCAACGAAATGGATCGGTGCTCGTTTACAGGGCTATACGCGGGACTCCTTTGAGATAAATGCACAGATGTCCTCGACGATGACAGAACGCTTCAATGTCTCTGGAGCACTTCTTGTGAAGCTATATGGAGATTTGGATCAAGAATCGCAAGTCTTTAAGAAAAAGGCGCGCAAGGTCGCTGATATCGGTATATCAATGGCGATGCTAAACACCTTCTTCTTTATCGCTTTGATTAGCATTGCCGCGCTTGCGACCGCTATCGCTTATGGGATTGGTGGACATCTAGCGATCGATGGTGCGATCACTGTCGGAAGTCTGATTGCAATAACCACTCTTTTAGCGCGTTTGTATGGACCGCTGGTTGCACTGGCTACTGTGCGCGTTGATGTCATGGGTGCACTTGTTTCCTTTGAGCGAGTCTTTGAAGTCTTAGATCTTGAACCAATGGTGAAAGAGAAAGAAAACGCAGAGATTTTGCAAAGCAGAACACCTGCAATTGAATTTCAAGATGTTCACTTCACCTATCCAAATGCTCAACAGATTTCCTTGGAATCACTTGAAGCGAGATCGATCCCTGAGACTCGTGAAAGCGAAGAGATTTTAAAAGGTATTACATTCTCGGCTCTGCCAGGTACGGTCACTGCGCTGGTTGGCCCATCAGGTGCCGGAAAAACGACAATTAGCGCGCTCTTGCCCCGACTTTATGATGTGACTTCAGGTGCAATCAAAATTGATGGCCATGATTTACGCGATTTAACTTTGACATCTCTTCGTCATTCGATCGGTGTAGTCATGCAAGATTCACATTTATTCCATGACACGATTACCGAAAATCTTCGCTATGCAAAGGCTGATGCAACCGTCGAAGAGATGAAGACAGCTTGTCAGGCAGCACAAATATGGGATCTCATCTCATCGCTACCGAATGGCCTCGAGACGATGGTGGGAGAGCGTGGTCATCGCCTTTCAGGTGGAGAGAAACAACGATTAGCGATTGCTCGTTTATTGTTGAAATCTCCGAGCATCGTGATTTTAGATGAAGCTACTGCGCACCTAGATTCTGAAAATGAGGAGTTAGTGCAGAACGCTTTGGCTAGCGCTCTGCAGGGCCGCACCAGCATTGTTATTGCTCATAGATTAAGTACGGTGATGAGTGCAGATCAGATTATTGTGTTAGAAAATGGTTTGATCCGCGAACGCGGCAAACATGAAGATTTAGTACGTGCTGGTGGGCTTTATTCAGAGCTCTTTGCGCGTCAAGATCTGACCACGTCTAATTAGAATTCGTCCATAGATCGCTAAGCCGGCGAAGAAGATCCACTGCAGAGAATAAGCCAGATGGGGCCCGTCGCTTAACTCAGGTAATTGAGCCGCAACCGCCGGCGTCAGCGCAGCTTCTGAACCACTAATCAAATCTAGATAAAATCCCTCGCTCTTAAATCCAGTTTGAGCATTTAGCTTTGAGATCATGCCAGAACCAGAGTGTGGAAGTGCAAAGAAAGCTCCGACTGGTAAAGAAGTATCTAGCCTAACTCGAGCAATAATTGAAACTTCACCTTCGGGAACATCTGCAGTCACTGGTGCAGTCATAGCATTTTCACCAGCCTTTACCCATCCACGATCTACCCAGATATAGCGAGAATCGCTCAACTTAAATCGCGTCAATACTTCGTAGCCATAAACACCTTCGGAGTATCGATTCTTTAAAAGTATCTGTTCAGCAGTGTTGAAGCGACCAGTCGCACTAACTGTGCGCCACTCGTGTCTCGCAAGTTCATCTGGATTTGCAGATGGCACGGTAGAGATATCTATAGATGGAAGCGTTAGTTGGGACTCGATCAATGCGTTTCGCTGGTGGCGATCAATGCCACGTTGGAATTGCCACTGCGCAGCCCAGATGCAGAGGGCAATTAATAACAATGTGACTAACGATTTTAAAAGTGCCAGTGGCTCTCGCTCTTTTACTGGCTCAATCGACATACGGGAAGTCTAGCGAATAGCAATTATTCTAAAGACTTCGCCTTATCGGTAACTAGCGATTCTCCAGGTGCGAAACTTTCGCGACCAGCATTTGCTACAACAACGGCGATATAGGGCAAGGTGACGGCTCCCAATAATGCAAACCAGCGATAAGGGCTAGGCAAAATTACAGTTAGCAGAAAGCAAGCGGTACGAATCATCATGGAGATGAAATAACGACGTTGGCGGCCGGCTTGATCACGGGTCAGAGATGTGGGAGCAGCTGTTATGTCATAAACAGTCGCTGCGCCTTTCTTACTCTGTTTCTTACTAAAGATATGAGCCATGAGATAAGACTATGGGGCGCTAAGGCAAGGCGCGAGGCGGAAATGCTGGTTACGCATAAGTAGCAGGGTAAGTTTTGTCATATGTCAGAAGAGAATTCTCCACTCGCCCTAATAACCGGCGGAAATCGTGGAATTGGTTTAGCGATCGCGCGTTCTTTAGCGAAAGCAGGCCATCGCGTGATCGTTACTTATCGAAGTGGTGATGCTCCATCGGATTTCCTTGCGGTAAAGATGGATGTAACTTCAACAGAAAGCGTAGAAGCCGCCTTTGCTGAAATTGAAGAGAAATGGGGAACCCCAGAAGTGATCGTGGCCAACGCTGGGATCACTAAAGACGGTTTGGTTTTGCGGATGAGCGATGCTGATTTCGAAGATGTAATCGATGCAAACTTGACCGGTGCTTTTCGCGTCGCGCGCCGCGCAACCAAAGGGCTGTTGAAATTAAAACGCGGCCGTCTAATTTTTATTGGTTCAGTCGTCGGGGGTGTTGGGGCTGCTGGCCAAGTTAACTATTCTGCTAGCAAAGCCGGCTTACTCGGAATGGCACGATCTTTTGCGCGCGAGCTCGGTTCACGTGGGATAACTTCCAATGTAATCGCTCCTGGATTTGTCGAAACTGATATGACTGCGACTTTAGATGAGAAGCGACGTGAAGAGATTGCTAAATCAGTACCGCTCGGAAGATTTTGCAGCGCAGATGAGATTGCAGATGTTGTGACATTTGTTGCATCTAAGGAAGCAAGTTACATTACTGGTGCGCTGATACCGGTCGATGGCGGATTAGGAATGGGGCATTAACGATGGGAATTTTACAAGGTAAAAACATTTTGGTTACTGGCGTGCTAACTGATAGTTCGATCGCTTTCCATATTGCAAAGTTGGCTCAAGAAGAAGGCGCTACGGTATTGCTTTCATCTTATGGTCGCGTCATGAGTTTAACTACGAGAATTGCTGGGCGCCTTCCACAATCAGCGCCGGTAATTGAATTGGATGTAACAAACCAAGATCATCTTGACGCACTTGCGGAGCGAATTAAAGAGCATGTCCCACATTTAGATGGCGTCGTACACTCAATTGGTTTTGCACCAGAGGCTGCCCTCGGTGGTAATTTCTTAAATACTGCTTGGGAAGATGTGGCAACTGCGGTTCATGTATCGGCTTATTCGCTGAAATCACTAACCATGGCAACGCGGCCACTCTTTAATGGTGGTGGATCTGTCGTGGGCTTGGATTTTGATGCAACTGTCGCTTGGCCAAAGTACGACTGGATGGGTGTGGCTAAAGCGGCTCTTGAATCCACTTCACGCTATTTAGCGCGCGATCTTGGTGGCGAAAATATTCGAATAAATCTTGTCGCAGCAGGTCCAATTCGCACGATGGCTGCGAAATCAATTCCTGGATTTGATGAATTTGAAAAGGTTTGGAATGAGCGTTCACCTTTGGAGTGGGATGTCACCGATCCAGTGCCTGCGGCAAAGGCTGCGGTTGCCCTACTTTCCGACTGGTTCCCGAAAACTACCGCTGAAATCATCCACGTAGACGGCGGTTTGCACGCCATGGGTGCGTGAAGGTAAAGTAACCCTCAGACCAGTGGCCTTGGCTACTGCAAGAGGAGCTCACCGCTCCCACCTTCTCGGCCTACATATGTAGAGCTGGCTGGTTTGTCGGAAGTAAATCGCCTGCGGGCGCTCTTAACTTTCCTTAGCGGTGCGCGATTTTTGCGATAAGCCTGGCTACCTAAGTCAAAAGACAAGTAGCAGACCAACTAAGGAGCACAAATCACAACTGAACCGCGCATTAATGACCGTATCCGCACACCTCAAATTCGTCTCATCGGACATACCGGAGACCAAGTTGGAGTTGTAGATATCGACACAGCGCTACAGATGGCAGATGAAGTCGGTTTAGATCTCGTTGAGATCGCACCAGATGCCAATCCACCTGTATGCAAAATCATGGACTTCGGCAAATATAAATATGAAGTAGCTCAGAAGGCCCGTGAAGCTCGTCAGAACCAGACCCACATTGTGGTGAAGGAAGTGCGATTGACACCAAAAATTGAGAACCACGATTACGAAACAAAACGTAACGCAATCGTGAAATTCTTAAAAGGCGGCGACAAGGTAAAGATCACGATGAAGTTCCGTGGACGCGAACAAACTCGCCCCGAACTTGGTTACAAACTACTGCAACGTCTTGCAGAAGATGTAGCAGAAGTTGCTTTTGTTGAGTTCGCCCCAAAGCAAGAGGGACGAAATATGACGATGGTGCTCGGTCCGACGAAAAAGAAGACCGAAGCTGTTGCAGAACAGAAAGCGGCGCGAGCTGCTAAAGAAGCAGCGGTAGCAGCACAAGCTGCAACTGCAGAAGAAAAATAGTTTTAATAAAACGACGAAGTACAGGAGAAGATAGATGCCAAAGATGAAGACCCATAGTGGCGCGAAGAAGACCTTTCGCGTTACCGGATCAGGAAAGATCATGCACGAGCGTGCCGGCAAGCGCCACCTTTTGGAGCGTAAG
>WLQO01000060.1 GCA_009698295.1 Actinomycetota bacterium
CGAAAATACAATCGTTATCGATTGCGATGTTTTGCAAGCCGATGGCGGAACTCGAACTGCAGCAATTACCGGCGCATATGTTGCACTAGCCGATGCAATTGCCTGGGCGAAGTCACAAGGACATATCAAGGCAGATTCCAAACCTTTGAGCGACTCAGTTGCTGCCGTCTCAGTTGGAATTATTGACGGTGTTCCGATGTTAGATCTTTGCTATGAAGAAGATGTGCGCGCAGATACTGATATGAATGTTGTCTGCAGCGGTGATGGAAGATTTATTGAAGTGCAAGGAACTGCTGAAGGCGTTCCATTTGATCGCAATCTTCTTAACTCTCTCCTCGATTTGGCAGTTGCCGGTTGCGTTGAACTAGAGAAAATTCAGAAAGCGGCGCTTGCGAAGTGAGCCCGCACAAATTGCTTCTTGCTACTCGCAATAAAGGCAAGATCGAAGAGTTTCGTCGCATTCTTGAAGATATTGCTGCCGGAGAAATAGATTTAGTTGGTCTCGAGCAATTTCCCGATCTGCATGACGTAGATGAAACTGGATCCACTTTTGAAGAAAATGCTTTACTTAAAGCGCGCCAAATGTGCGCCGCATCTGGGATTCCTGCAATCGCCGATGACAGCGGTTTATGTGTAGATTATTTAAATGGTGATCCTGGAATTTTCTCGGCGAGATGGTCTGGAATTCATGGAGATGACGACGCAAATACTGCAAAAGTTTTAGAATCTTTAACCGATGTGCCGGATGAAAAGCGCAGTGCACATTTCACTTGTGTAGCCGCCCTTGCACTGCCGGATGGACGCACCCACGTTGAGCAAGCGCGCTTCGATGGATGGATTCTCCGCAGCCCAGTTGGCGATCAAGGTTTTGGATATGACCCCATATTTAGACCGGATGGATATGCTATTTCGAGCGCACAAATGAGCGCGGAAGAGAAAGATGCAATCAGCCATCGTGGAAAATCACTCCGCGCTATCGCACCTCATGTCATCACTTTGCTCAACTCCCTAGGCTAAACTTTGCTCATACGAGATCGTTCAACCATGAAGGAGTTTTACCGTGGCCGTAAAGAAAAAAGCTGCAACTAAAAAAGTTGCTAAGAAAAAAGTAGCCAAGAAGGTAGCCAAGAAGGCTCCTGCTAAGAAGAAGACTGCTGCTAAGAAGGTTGCGAAGAAGGCTCCCGCAAAGAAGAAGTCAGCTGCGAAGAAGGTAGCGAAGAAGGCTCCTGCAAAGAAGAAGGCCGCAGCCAAAAAAGTAGCCAAGAAAACTCCGGCTAAGAAGTCAACTTCTGCTAACAAAATAGTTATTCCTCCAGTACCACTGGGCGGTAGCAAGAGCGCCTCTCGTGTAAATGTCACAACAATGCCGACGCCTGTTAAGCAAGCGCCAGCTAAGCCAAGTGCTGCTCCGAAACAAGGAACATCACCTCGCGTATTTATTGCAGCAATTCTCGGTATTGCACTTCTTGCAGTCATCGTGATTTCTCGCCCAGCTTCTAACGATGATGACGCTGCTCCCGCGATAACTCCCGCAGCATCAGAATCAGCTGCTCCTGAAATGTCAGAAGCAGCAACTCCTGAAGCATCACAATCAGCAACAACAGAAGCAGTCGCTGCTGTTGAAGCGCCAGGACGTTTCATTGGAAATTGGAAAGATTCTGCAAAATCTATAATGGTTATTACCTGGAGAGCGCCTGCAGCAACTGCAGGTCTTACAGGCTATAAATTTGAAGTACGTTCTGGAATGAACGGTGAGTGGAAAGAATATGGAATGCTCCCAGCAACTCAACTTTCAGTTGAATTGACTAAGGCATCAACAAATGGTGAAACTCACTTCAGAGTGTCATCAGTTTATTCTGATGGACAGATTGCAACCGTTGCCGACAACAAGGCATTTGGCTTCGGTGGTCAGTTCATTTAAATTCTTACATTGATAAAAACCCTCAGCTAATCGGCTGGGGGTTTTTATTTTGGGCTTAAAAAGTGATTACAAAAAGCTAACGATTGCCGCAACATAAGCGCGCGCGCCCGCAGGTACCAAGTGGACTCCATCGGGTGCAAAGTATTCAGGGTGACCATCTGAAATTTGGTCCCATCTAACAACAAAGGTATTTGGATATTTTGCGGCAATTTCATTGATTAGTGCGTTATTTGCTTCTCGCCATGGTCTAGGAACCGCGGTGTTTACAACGACACGTAAAGGAGCGGTCTTTACTGCTTCAAATACTGCACTTACTTGAGCTCTGGTCAAGGTGTTGTTATTACCAAGATTGAACACGACCGGTGAATTATTAGCCAATGGCCCGTCGTGCATCATTACTTCCAAGAGTTCAGGTGCTTGTCGCCCAACGCGCGCGTTAATTATCGCTATCGGATGGCTAACTTCTAATTCGTGGCGGATTCCCAGAATTACTGAATCACCTGTAACCCAAAGTCCAGGCTGTGTCGAGTCTTCTACCTGTGTAATAACAGGTTTATCCGCATCCTTTAACAGTTGGATCAACTTTTTATTTTTCTTTTCGACTGTAACCAGCGCATTGACGCTTACTGAGGCAGAGATCAAAAGTATTAGAGTTGTACCAAGAGCCACTGCGGTTTTCTGGCGTTTACGAACATCTTGAGTTCTATATTTCATGCCGCCAAACCAGTATGCGACAGCACCACTGCGAATTGGAAGTTCAACGAGACGTAGCGAAATATCAGCCAGAGCAAGAACGAGCAATATGCGCAGTGAGAAGAGCGCCCAATCCTCTCCAGCTAAGTCAACCTGCGGGCGTGAGATTTGAAAGATAACCCAATGCCATAAGTAAATTGCATATGAGCGCTCACCAATCCAAAGCAAAACTTTTGTGCGAAGCAGAGGTGCAAATCTGGAAGCTGGGTGCACTATCGAAATTAATATTGCAGTGCCGAAGATGCCTGCGAGTGGAAAGGCTAATTTGTAAAGCGTTGGTTTGGTTTCATCGATCAGAAGGAATGTGGCAAGTATTCCGATAAATCCAAAGACTCCAATACCGTCGATGAAATCTTGCGCACGACGCGAAACATGAAGGCTAAAGTTTTGGGGGATCCAACTAACTGCAAGTGCTGCGCCTAAGAAAAGCCCAATACTGTGAGTATCAGTTCCGAAGTAAACGTGGCTCACTTTGGATGAACTAGCAGCATCTAGCTGGAATGAGACAAACATTAAGGTGATTCCGGATATTGCCGCGATGGTCAGTGCAGCTACCGGTATTAATTTGCGGCCTAAATATCTTAAAACCAGAAGCAGAATGAGCGGCCAAAGAAGATAAAACTGGGCTTCTACAGCGAGCGACCAAGTGTGTTGGAGCAGTGGCGGACGTCCGCTAGTCTCAAAGTAATCTTGGTGGTTAAAAACCAACCACCAATTCATGCCACCGAAGAGTGAAAATGGTGCATCTGTAAGAAATCTCTTTGTTGTATCTGGTGCCCAAAGCCCAACCACAATCGAAGTAAGAACAATCATGAAAACTAGTGGCGGCAAAAGTCTTCGGACTCTGGCCATGTAAAAATCTCGTAGATCTAATCCGCCACGCTCTTGAATTGAATCTAAGAGCAAGCGAGTAATTACATATCCAGAGATTACAAAGAAGAGATCAACACCAAGGAATCCACCTGGAATCCAAGAGATTCCTAAGTGATAGAGCGCTACCGCAATTACTGCGATCGCTCGCAACCCATCAATGGCAGGGATGTATTGGATACCGCGCTTGGTAGCCATCTTAATTACCGACGCTTAGCGGGTTTTTTCTTTGCAACCTTTTTCTTTGCTGCGGCTTTCTTTGTAGGCGCGGCAAGAGCTGGCTTTGTGCGTTGGCTAACTACCTTCTTTGGTCCAGTATCAATAACGGAATTATCTGCATTTAAATTATCGTTAACGCTCTTATGGAGTTCGGCGAGACGGCCATATGCGCCATCTAAGCGAGATCGGCTCTGTGAGATTGCCTGCTCTGCAGCATCAAGTGATTGAGTTTGAATGCGATAGAGGCGTTCTGCTTCAGAGATTACGCCACTTAACCATTGGCGATATTCAGCAACTTCTCCTGTGGCCTCAGTGATAATTCTTTCGCCTTCGCGACGAGCAGCTTGCGCCAGCGCTGCGGCTTCACGTCGCTTCTCATCAAAGACAGATTGAGCTTCACGCTCTGCTTGTGCAACTCTTTCAGCTGCTTCTGCTTCTGCGACATTTATATATTTACGACCGCGGGCTTCAGCGCCTGAGAGAATGGATCGCGCTTTTGTTTCTGCACCTTCGAGAGCATCTTTTGCTTGGCGGGAGGCTTCTAAGACAATTCTTTCTGATGCCGATAGCGCTTTCGCTTCGCGACTTTGGGCAGATTTAATCATCGACATGGCGGTTTCAGTTGCCAAGATTTCAAACTCTTCTTTACTCAAAGTTGTGATGTCGCGACGAGAGCGCAGATCATTTAATTGCGATTCGAGTTCGCGGATGCGATCAACCGATGAGGGAGCAGCGCTTTCGCTCTCTTTAAATCCAACCCAATTTAGGAAATTTTTCTTCTCAGCCATGTGCCTAGATTAGAGCAAAGGCGCTAACTCTAAAAGTGGGTGATTTATTGGCGGTATATAGCGAAGGAGACCGCGAGATATTGCGATACCCACGCTGCCAGAACAAAGATATGGAAGAGCTCATGGAAGCCGAAGTACTTGGCGTTGCGTCCTGGCTTCTTCAGAGCATAAAAAATGGCTCCAACGGAATAGAGAAGCCCACCGATAATAATTGGGATTAAGACCCAGAATCCGCCTTCGTCGTAAAGCTGCGGTGTGTAGACAATGGCTACCCAGCCAAGAAGTAAATAGTTAGCAACATATAACCATCTGGGAGCGTTGATCCAAAAAATACGAAGTGCTACTCCAGCTAGCGCACCCACCCAAACAACAGAGAGCAAAATCGTGCGATCGTTGCCATGCAACAAGGCAACGGCAAATGGTGTGTACGAACCTGCGATTAATAAATTTATATTGGCATGATCCCAGCGGCGCCAGATCTTCTTCTTCTCCGGAGACCACGGAACGCGGTGATAAATTGCAGAAACGCTAAAGAGCATGATTGCGCTGATTGAGTAAAGAGCAACGGCAAATTTAAGTGAACTCTTACTTAAAATAAATAGAACTAGCGAGGCGATAATTACAACCGGGGTAGCGCCTAAGTGAAACCAGCCCCGCAACTTTGGCGGAACAACTGCTGCTAATTTTTCGCGCTCGTTCGCTTCTTTACTCATTATGCAACTCTACGGGTTAACAACGGGTTTTAGGTCGCGCACAGATTTAACGAAGAGTGATGTCAGCGCGGCGATTAAAGTCATTGAGCCTGTTACATAGATCATCGTGCTCACACCGAAGGATTGTGCAAGCGGACCAGCGATGGCGATGCCCAGGGGTGATAGTCCAAATGAACCAAATGCATCGTAAGCGACGACACGTGAGTATGACTCTTCTGGGATATGCGCTTGCAAAGAGGTGTTCCATACCACCATGAAAATATCCACCGCCATACCCGAAAAGAATGCACAGATAAGTGAAACCCATAGTGGAGATTTCATGGCGAGTGAGAAATCCCAAACTGAAGATGCTGCGATTACAAGCATTGCAAAAAATAACGGTCGTGGAAAGTGCACTTTAAGCGAAATTAGACTTCCACTCAACATTCCTAAAGTAAGAGCTGCCAAATTAAATGACCAGAACTTCGGGCCACTTGCTATATCTGCAAAGTTAAGCGGACCTAATACTTGCAACATTGACTCAAAGCCTAAGTTTATGATCGCAAATGCGACCACCATAGTTACTACCCAAGAGCGCGAGATAAATTCAAACCAACCTGATTTAAGATCTTGAAATACAGTATTTTTGGCTTCTCGGATAATTGTTGGCAGATCTAAATTCCAGACTATTAGCCCCGCCACAAAGAAGCTAATTGCGTCGACTAATAGCGCCCATCCCGATCCGAAAGCAGTCACTAAAGTGCCACCGATGAGCGCACCAATTACATAACCAATATTTGTAGTCATGCTGATAACAGCGTTGCCATGTTGTAGCTTCGCTTTAGGCAAAATTTCGGGAAGTACTCCTGACATCGCCGGCCACCAGAGGGCATTTAATATTCCAAAGAGTGCGCCCATTAAGGCGAGTAAGAAAACACTTGAGTGACCAACTATTAGCGATATTGCGCTAATCGCAGCGAAGCCACTTCCTATTACATCTGCGCCACCGACGATTCGGTTTCTTTTAAAACGATCACCGATTACCCCGCCAAATAACATAAGCGCGATCATCGGAAACATGCGCGCGGCCATAACGATACTTAAATCTTTAGCGGTAGCCCCGGGAAGTGCCAAAACACCGAAAGCCAGCGCCACTGGTGAAATCCCATTGCCGACATTTGAGATAAAGCGCGAGATTGCAAGAGCGCTAAATCCGCGGTGGCTGCGGAGTTCGGTTAATTGTGAGCGCATATAAGTAAGACTAGCGGCGGTGGATGGGGGTATTTAAGTCGGGTGATAGCCCCAGCACGAGCGTAAATTGTCCGAATTTTCTGATAAATCTCTGAGAAATACCCCTTGTTCATAGTGCAAATGCTTCGCAAACGGTTCACAATATTTTCTACCAGTTGGGGTCAATGAGGTTCCTCGAGGATTTCATGGAGCTCATCTGGCTTTAAGGGCCGCCTGGTCCTTAAAGTATTAAGCACCACACGGAGGCTTATTTACATGGTAAATCTAACAAGCAACCAATGGAACCTCGTCTATAACATCTTCTCGTTCGGACTAATTTCAATGCTTGCATGCACTGTTTA
>WLQO01000061.1 GCA_009698295.1 Actinomycetota bacterium
GATTGGTGAATTACTCCAGGTGAGGTATCCCCCATCTAGATTTACTGCATTGAATCCAAGTTCCTTTAGCAACATCGTTGCGGTGTGCCCGCGTTGTCCGACTTGGCAGTTAACCAAAATATTCTTATTAGTTAACTCTGAAGTTCTGCTTCTGATTTCATCAACAGGGATATTCCTAGCGCCGGGGATACTTCCTCGCCCAAATTCTCCTGGTGATCGAACGTCAATAAGATCAAAGCCTTTTTCTACAAATTCATCGATCTGATTCCACTGTGCAGTTTCAACTAGTCCTGTGATTAAATTTTCGGAAATATAACCCAGCATATTTACTGGATCTTTTGCAGAACCAAATGGTGGCGCATAGGCAAGCTCGAGATCAGCTAACTCTGGTGCAGTTATGCCGCCTCTAATTGCAGTTGCAATGACATCTATTCGCTTATCAACACCTTCGATACCAACACCTTGTGCTCCCAGAATTTCTCCGGTTTGTGGATCAAAGAGTAATTTCAACGCCATCTGCTTTGCATCTGGATAATACCCGGCGTGAGAATTTGGGTGAGTATGAATTGCTATGTATGGACGATTCTTCGCAATTAAGCGCTTCTCATTCCAACCAGTTGTGGCGATCATTAAATCAAAGACCTTAACGATTGCAGTACCAATGGTTTTTACGGGACGCGTAATCAATCCGGCAATATGGTCAGCAACCACTCGGCCATGACGATTTGCAAGATTTGCTAGGGGCACGAGCGTTGCAGTCCCATCAAGGGCATCGTTCTTTTGTGCTGCATCGCCCACTGCATAAATATCGTGATCACTTGTGCGGTTAAAGTCATCAACTTCAATGCCGCCGCGTTCACCGATCTTTAACTCAGCCGCTTTCGCGAGAGCTGTATCTGGGCGAACACCGATAGCCAAAATAACTAAAGCTGCCGGAAGGATTGCACCGCTAGCCAACGTCACCGTCTGCTCATCGATAGTAGAAACGCCATCTGAAAGATGCAGTTCGACGCCTTGTAGTTCCATCTCTTTTGAAACCAAGGTTGCCATCTCTGGATCAAGCGGTGCCAAAACTTGCGGCGTTGCCTCAACCAGCGAAGTTTTTATACCTCGATGTATGAGATTTTCTGCAATCTCTACGCCAATGAATCCTCCGCCGATAACTACTGCACTTGCTGGTTTCTCTCCTACTCGCGCAGTTATGCGTTCCACATCTTCTACGGTGCGCAGAGTCATCGCTCTTTCAACGCCCGGAATCGGAGGAACAACTGGTGATGCACCTGGACTGAGGATCAATTTGTCATAATCAATTTCGTAAACTTCACGGGTAAGCAGGTTTCTCACCGAAACCGTCTTCTTGGGACGGTTTATTGCGATTACTTCATTAGCCACACGGACATCAAGGCGAAACCTCGCGTGAAGGCTTTCTGGAGTTTGGAGAAGTAGATCACTTTCTTCTTCGATTACCCCGCCAACGTAATAAGGCAGACCACAGTTGGCGTAAGAAACATATCCGCTTTTTTCCAAAACAACTATCTCTGCATCTCCATCAAGTCTTCGCATACGAGTTGCTGCGGACATTCCTCCAGCAACTCCACCAATTATTACAATTTTCATGGTTTCCTTTATGCCAGGCTAAGAAAAAGCTTCTGTAGCTTCTCGGTCACTGCTTGGCTATTGTTTTTATTGTCTTCAATGCATTCTTTAAGGCTGGCGGAAATAAGTGTGAACCCCGAGGTAGTAACCGCTTTGTTTATCGCGGCAAGTTGAGTGACAACATCTTCACAGTTGCGGCCTTCTTCAAGCATGCGGACAACCGCACCCATTTGGCCTTGTGCGCGCTTCATGCGCTTTGCAATGGCATCAATTTGATCCTGATCTTGCAAGATATGAGTTGGAGATGCTTTAGCCATTTTCAGCCGTGACACTTACAGATTTGTTCAGCTGGGACTCCATAAAGCGCTTCTTCGACATGTTCGCCGCAGCCAGACCAGGTGTACTTCTTACATTTTTGGCAGATTATTCGTGAACACATATCTAACTCCCTTTTAGTAGCTTAGGGATCCAATCTAGCATACCCCTAGGGGTATATGGCAAATCGAACTGATAACTAGAAATACTTGCGGAAGATCTTCCTAAAGCGCTTGGTTATGCGCTTATTTAACTTGAGAGTTTGGTCTATAGGCGAAACAGCCATCACTTTCACATGCGCTGGCTCATCAGGTGTAATTACATCCTTTAGAGCCGGTGAATTCTGGTCGAGCGAATCTGCGATGCGATCAATACTTGCCACCATCGAAAGCCCACGAACAATCTGTTCTTGGTCAGCATCTTTAGCATCTTCAATCAGAGATTCAGCAAGTACTGCACCGGCTTCACGAGCATCATCGGTTGCGGTCGTAATAGTTTCTAAATCTTCTTCATCATCAATTTTTGCAGAGATGGCGTAGCTTGCTGCTGATAACGCAACGGCGATTTGCTTCTTTGTAGAATCTGCGATTCCCCCACTAACTGCAGAATCAAAAAGCGTGCGCGCAATAGTTCGCACTTGAAGCAAAGTATGTTCAATAGCGATTCCTTCGATATAAACACTTTCTGCTTCATCTTTTTCAGCAGTTGGAAACCAACGTGCATGTCCGCGCGCTTCCACTGACTGTGCACGTATCGCCGGAATCGCCTCCATCAATAAGCGTGCTTTTGCCAGCCAATTACCAGCTTCTTTTTGTGTGTACCCAGCGGCTACGCCTTCGGACATTTGTGCAAGCAGATCTGCCGCCTTTGTACTCACTTCGGTGATTTGATCAATTGCGCGACCGACCGGAGTTTTTGCATGCGAGAAATATGAGAAGACGATCGCAACTGCTGCGCCGATCAAAGTCGACCCTAAGCGATGTGCCGCAGTTGTTCCGCTAATTCCTGGACCAATAACAATCAGAGCGGTTACTGGAACGTTTACAGATGCAACTTCTCCTAAATGCAGAGCGCGTGCGACTACTGCACAGAAAATAACGGTGAGGCCAACGGCTATGAAACCGACGTTAAAGATTGAGACATTTAGGAGCGCAACAGATGCGCCAATTGCCGTGCCAACAATTTGGCCAAATCCCTCACGGACTGACTTGTGTAGCGAGATGCGAATAGAAAGGGTGCAAACAATCGCGGCAACTACGCCACCGTCTTTGATTACCAAATCACCAATCTGCCAAGCTGCAGCACCAGCCAAGCCAGCGACCAATATCTGGCGGACCCAAACACGGCGATCGGCAAATAACTTCTTTATTTTCTTCCACATGATGTAGCCAAGTTTAGTAGGAGCGCACCATTTCGCACATGCGAGCAGCGCTATCTGCAAGGTTTCCGCGAGAAAGTGCTCCACCGATCAATAAGGCGGTCTCTTTTCCGTACATCTCAATCATTTCTGGGATGCGATCCAATGTCATTCCGCCGGCAGGGGCGATTGTCATTGGATTTAGAGATCCAAGTTTTTCACGTGATCGGTCAGCAATTTCTAAACACTGTTCGGCGGTGAAAGAGAAGCGCCCACCAATATTTGGAAATATTGAGATATCTGCACCGGCTAATCGCATAAAAGTTCCGAAAACAATTCCGTGGGCTATTCCAACTTCTTTTGAGGTAACTAATGAACCCAGCATCGCAGGATGCCCCAGAATCGGCAGAGCCAAAGTCTCATCTTCGGCAATGACTCGCAAAGAATCAAAACCTGTAATCCCTGGAAGAACTAATAGTCCGCTTGCACCGAGATCTTTTGCACTATGGGCAGCATCGATTACCTGATCAAAAGGCATATTTAAACTTGGCACATACGCTGAATTTCCACCGGTAATTTCATTTGCTTCTTTTACTGCTGCAGAAATTAGCGCAACCCGCTCTTTCCAAGTTGCCCACGGTTGGTTGGCCAGACTGTGATCATCTTTTATTAAATCAAATCCTGCCAACGCTAATGTGCGTGCCATATCAGCCAGAGTCTTTGCATCTGAGCCCATTGGCTTTAGCGCTGTTGCAATTAATGGGCGCGTATCTGCTTTAAATATTTTCCGTAATCCGCTGATGCCAAAGCGAGGTCCTTTAAATCTATTTAGAATCAAATCAGGAAGTTTAAGATCAACAATTTTAATTCCAGGAAATAGTGATGCATTCCCCCACAGCACATTCAATAACTGGGTGAGTTCTCCCCCAGCAACATCAGGGTTGTAAGAAATGGTTATTAAGTGGTTGGTTTTGTCGCTAGAAGTTATCTCTTCAATTTTTCCTACAACTTGGTCCTGGATCCAACTCGGAGCGAGCTCGTATGGAAATTCAATGGTCTGTTCTACTCGGATCAGATCAGCGATCTCCTTCGGGTTTTCACCGAAAAAGGCATAGGTAACGTGAATGCGTTCCATTAAAGCGCCTCCACCTTATTTCTAGGATTTACAGGATTTACAGGATTTCTACCTTGGGAAGGCAGAAGATACACCGCCGTCTACGGCAATGACACTTCCTGTTGTTCGTGATGATTCATCGCTCAAGAAGAAGGCTGCAGCGCGGGCTACATCAAGGCTTCGTACTCTTGCATTCAGTAAATTGCGAGATGCGTAGAAATCTTCAAGGTCTTCTGGTTTCACTCCATGTGCAGCTGCACGTTGTTCGCGAATACCGCCTTCCCACAATTTGCTGTTATCAAAGACAGCGTCCGGGTTAATTCCGTTACAGCGAATACCAGCACTTCCGCCTTCAAGGGCTGCGATACGCATTAACTGCAACATTCCTGCTTTGCTAACTGAATATCCACCGAAGCCTGCGCCTGGAGAAAAAGCGTTCTTGCTCGCCACGTAAACAAGCGATCCGCCCATTTTCTGCTTACGCATAACTTTCATAGATTCTTTGGTCAGCATAAATGCACTGGATAGATTGATATCTAATCCACGGCGCCATTTCTCGACATCAAGATCTTCTAACTTGTCGCTGATTCCAATGCCGGCATTTATTACAACGCCGTCAAGGCCACCAAAGTGTTTAATGGTCTTTGTGACAGTTGCTTGGACATCAGATTCTTTCGATTGATCACCCAAAATTAGCAGCGGTGGATTGCATTTGTTCTCCGCAAACTCTTTTTCGACTTCGATCAAACCTGCTTCTTCAATATCTGCAAGAACTAAGTGAGCGCCGCGCTTGGCAAGTTCTAAGGCAACGCCTCTGCCTATTCCACTTCCTGCGCCTGTAACAATAATGATGTGTCCATCGAGTTGTGCAGGTGCTGGCTTATTCTTTAACTTAAACAACTCCATAGGCCAATAATCAAATCCAAATATCTCTGCATCAGAAATAGTGTCCCCGTCACCAAATACATCGACAACGCGAGCTGCCACATTATGAGTATGTGATGCGATATCGGCAAGCATCGTGTTCTCTTTAATTGTTGTCGCTGCAGTTACTGCTCCGACTCCGGGGACAATGATGACCTTTGGATCATTGCCGTGGCTGCTGTATCCAGCAGGCAGCAAAGACTTGTTAGCCTCAAAATAAGCTGCGTAATTCGCGCGGAATTCTTGGATGCCAGTTTCGGTATCTTCCAAAGTAACTGTTGCTGACTTTGGACGAATACGCAACATGTGATCGGCGCTAGATGCTCCCAGGTCAAGAATTTTCTTGAGATCTGGACGAGCGGCAATCTCGGCTAAACGAGAATCGGTTCGCAAAAGTTGTTTCTTACCAAGGGTTCCACGCAACTTTAGGAGCAGATCTTTAAGTTCTTCATCAGGAAGTTCTTGATGTTGGAAATTCGCTTTGGGGCGCTTGTTCAGCGAATCCAAGTACTTATCAGCAAGAGCCACAGCATCTTGTGTCTTTTGGTAGCACTTATCGGAATCTTCATCCCAAACAACTAAACCATGGTGAGCAAGAACTACTCCAGCGTAATCGCCCAAACCACCAACTATCTTTGAAAGATTAAAACCTGGACGAACCCAATCAACATACGCAAATTCTTTGCCAAGTGCTTCTTGCACGGCTTTTTCACCTTGCGGATGATTTGTCAGAGCACAGATCGCATCTGCGTGCACATGGTCAATGTGTTTAGCAGGCAAAAATCCATGCAAAAGAGTTTCAATTGATGGACGGCGTGAAGTTGGATCCACCAAAGCTCGAGTTACGTAATCAACCATCGTGTCATCATCTAATGCATCGAAATCGCGTAAGGCCAATAGCTCTTCGAGATACAAGGCTGGGTAATCTCGATCGACTGCGTACTGCATATCTGCACCGGAACCTTTAACCCACAAAACTTTCTTTAAGCGTCCGAGATGATCCTTAATTTCGCCCTTGCTGGAAGTGTTTCCGCCTCCATAAACAACCATTGATTGATCGGCACCGATCTTTTGAGAACGTGCAACAAGATCGTGGAGCGGCTTAAATTCACTCATAGCGTTTCGCCTTTTTCTATTTCATAGGATTTTTTCTCGGTGATTACTGCGCTTATGTACTTTGCTGGCGTTACATCAAATGCTGGGTTAAATGTCTTTGCTCCAATTGGGGCAACTTGAACGCCCTTAAAATGAGTTAACTCTTCATCGCCACGGATTTCTATATGTATTTCTCCACCTGTTTCGATCGAGCGATCTACTGTTGACTCCGGTGCAACAACAAGAAAAGGAATTCCGGCTGCGTGGCAGGCGAGAGCAACGCTCAGTGAACCAATCTTGTTTGCTGAATCGCCATTTTTGGCGATGCGATCTGCACCAATAAGAGCGGCGTCAATTCGTCCACTTAATATCGCCATCGCAGCAGCGCCATCTGGTTCGATGCGATAAGGGATTTCAGATTTCATCAACTCCCA
>WLQO01000062.1 GCA_009698295.1 Actinomycetota bacterium
AGCACATCGCAGCATTTGCACCAAAGTTCGTCCATCGCGACGATGTCCCTGCTGACTTGATTGAAAATGAACGTCGTATCGCAGAAGAGACTGCCCGCGAAGAAGGTAAGCCTGAGGCTTCCCTCACCAAAATCGTGGAAGGTCGCGTTACCGGCTTCGTCAAGGAAGTTTCCTTGCTTGAGCAGGCATTCGCTAAAGATGCGAAGAAGACGGTCAAGCAGATCCTCGATGAGGCAGGAACCGCCGTCAAGGCATTCCACCGTTTCCGCGTAGGTCAGTAAACTAAGCAGAACGACAAAGAACCAGAACGTTTTAGAAAAGGAGCACCCATGCCCGGTACAAGAGGAACGTATCGGCGGGTGCTCCTTAAACTTTCTGGCGAAGTTTTCGGTGGCGAAAAAGGTATCGGCGTAGATATAAATGTTATGCGCGACGTTGCAAAACAAATTAAAGATGTAGTTAAAGGCGGAGTACAACTCGCCGTGGTTGTCGGTGGCGGTAATTACTTCCGCGGTGCAGAGCTGCAACAAGTTGGTATGGATCGTGCGCGCGCCGATTACATGGGAATGCTCGGAACGGTGATGAACTGCTTGGCGTTACAAGATTTTCTCGAAAAAGAGGGCGTTGATACTCGCGTCCAAACTGCGATCACTATGGGACAAGTTGCTGAGCCATATATTCCACGTCGCGCAATCCGCCACTTGGAAAAAGGTCGCGTAGTAATTTTTGGTGCAGGTGCAGGTATGCCATTCTTCACAACTGACACAGTTGCCGCGCAACGCGCACTTGAAATTGGTTCTGAGGCCCTCTTGCTTGCTAAGAGCGGTGTCGATGGTGTTTACAGTGCAGATCCAAAGAAAGATCCGAAGGCAACAAAATTTGATGATATTTCCTACGATGAAGTTATCTCTAAGTCATTGGCGGTTGCAGATGCAGCGGCATTTAGCCTCTGCCGTGAAAATAGCCTTCCCATCATTGTCTTTGACCTAATGACTTCAGGAAATATAGGTCGCGCAGTTCGCGGCGAAAAGATCGGAACCTTAGTTTCATAACTTGCCACCTGGCAATTTAAAGAGATTTACAACTTTGAGGAGTTGAAGAAGATGGCAGATGTAGCGAGTGCTCTAGCCGATGCGCAGAGCAAGATGGATAAGGCAGTTGAAGTTGCTAAAGATGATTTTGCAACCATCCGCACTGGTCGTGCTCATCCAGCGCTCTTCAATAAAATCATGGTTGATTACTACGGTACTTACACACCTCTTTCGCAACTCGCTTCAATTCAGATTCCGGAAGCGCGCATGGCAATTGTTTCGCCTTTCGATAAAGGCGCGATGGCGAGTATTGAAAAAGCGATCCGCGAATCAGATTTGGGTGTAAATCCAGGCAATGATGGCGTGGTTATTCGCGTTGCCTTGCCACAACTTTCTGAAGAACGCCGTCGCGATTACATCAAGGTTGCCAAGGGCAAGGCGGAAGATTCCAAAGTCTCTATCCGCAATATTCGCCGCGCTGCAAAAGAATTGATGGAGAAGTTAGAAAAAGATGGCGATATCGGTAAAGATGATTTAGCCCGCGGTGAAAAAGAACTTGAGAAGGTAACTTCAGATCACGTTACAAAGATTGATGAACTTCTGAAGCACAAGGAGGCCGAACTCCTAGAAGTCTAGGTGTTCACCTAAACCAACGTGTCAGATCTACATTCGATTAATGAAGCGATAAATAAGCGCGCCGGTCGCAAGTTGCTGCCGTCTATCGCGGTCTCGCTTTCCTTAATCGCACTTGTTTGGTTTGCACTTGCTTACGAGCGAATTATTTTTGCTGGCCTTGTCACTGTTGCGGTCGTTCTAGGAATCCGCGAGTTAAATAAGGCGTTTACTGCAGTTGATATCCATATCCCACTCTGGTCGCTGACCACCGCGGCAATTGGGCTATCTGCATCCACTTGGTTTGGTGGAATATCTGGTTTGGCTGTGGCCACTGCAATTGCGCTGCCATGTTTATTGGTTTTACTTTTGCCACGGGGCGTTGAAAACTTTGTAAAGACTGCATCTGCATCAGCTTTGGCGCTTATCTATCTACCATTTCTCGCTGGATTCTTGATCCTATTGGCTCGTCCGCACAATGGGCTAGAACGAGTCATGACCTTTGTAGTTTTAGTTGGCTGTAACGACACTTTCGCCTATTTAGTCGGCGTCTTGTTCGGAAAACATCCGTTGGCAGCAAAGATCAGTCCTAAGAAAACAATTGAAGGTTTGATTGGTTCGCTGGTCTTTACTGTTTTAGGTGGAGCGCTGGCCTTTCATTACATAATGAATTCACATTGGTGGCTCGGAGCCTTAGCCGGCCTGCTCACAGTATTTACTGCAACTGCCGGAGATTTAATTGAATCAGCGCTGAAGCGCGATATGGCTATTAAAGATATGGGCAATCTGCTGCCTGGCCATGGCGGAATTATGGATCGCTTAGATTCAGTTCTATTTGCAGCACCTGCACTTTGGTTAGCCCTGGAAATCGTGCGCCGTGCGCAGGATTCAGGGCTCTTATGAGCACTCGCCCGGATGTAAACCCTGAACTCAAATTAGTTTTCGACGAACCAGTTCAGAAGAAGAAAGCGCCGAAGCATTTAGCTGACCTGTCACCAGCAGATCGCAAGCTATGGGCGAAAGAGTTGGGCTTCCAACCATTTCGCGCGGCGCAAGTTGCAACTCATTACTTTTCACATTTATCAAGTAATCCAGATGAGTGGACTGATATCCCAGCGGCGGAACGTCAGACTATGGCGGCAGCGTTAACTCCTAAGTTAATCGAACTCGTCACAACCCGAACCACTGATAATGGAATGACCCGCAAAGATTTATGGAAACTCCATGATGGAGTATTGGTTGAATCAGTTTTAATGCGTTACACAGATCGCGTCACGGTTTGTATTTCCTCACAAGCAGGTTGCGGAATGAACTGTCCCTTCTGTGCAACTGGGCAGGCTGGTTTGACTCGCAATTTAACGGCCGGCGAAATAACCGAACAGATTGTCGCTGCGGCTCGTGCTTGTGTAAATGGTGAACTGCCTGGGGGAGAAGCGCGCCTTTCCAATATTGTTTTTATGGGCATGGGCGAGCCGTTGGCAAATTACAACGCCGTTGTTCGCACTCTGCATAACATCACCGATGCAAATCCAGATGGGCTCGGAATCAGCGCGCGGTCAGTAACCGTTTCAACAGTTGGCTTGGTAAATGGCATTGAGAAGTTGATGGAAGAAGGAATCAACTGCACCTTGGCTGTTTCCTTACACACCCCAGATGATGAGCTGCGCGATTCTTTGGTGCCCATAAATTCACGTTTTAAAGTTCGCGAAGTTTTAGCAGCCGCTGATGCTTACGAGAAGAAGACGGGTCGCCGTTATTCGATTGAATATGCGCTGATTCGCGATATCAACGATCAATCATGGCGCGCGGATTTGCTCGGCCGTTTGCTAAAGAGCCGCAATGCGCACGTGAACCTGATTCCGTTAAATCCAACTCCGGGCTCGAAGTGGACCGCCTCACGTCGTGAAGATGAAGAAGCCTTTGTCCGAATCCTTGAGGGTTACGGCGTCCCCGTTACCGTGCGCGATACCCGCGGCCGCGAGATCGATGGCGCTTGCGGACAGTTGGCAGCGGCGGAAAAGAGTAAATAGACTCAACCGTATGAGCATTCAAGGCAATAGCATCAAAGAATGGGCCGCGGCATACGAATCAGCCACCCAATACTTTTTAAATCTGGCGCGTGGCGTTTCTAAAGATCAATTAGATATTAAAGATCCTGAAGGCTGGTCAGCGAGACAAGTAATTCATCACCTGGCGGATTCAGAAGCTCAATCTTATGCGCGCATACGTCGCTTAGTTGCTGAACCAGAAGGTTCGATCATTCAGGGTTACGATGAAAATTTATGGGCGACTGCGCCACAACTTGGTTACGAAAGCGCTCCAGTCGAAAATTCAATCGCCGTCTTCGCTGCAGTCCGCGCGGGATCACTAGATATTATTAAAAGGCTAGAAGAATCAGATCTGGAAAAAGCAGGAATGCATTCTGAATCCGGTCGTTTCACGATCGCAATGTGGCTGTCAGGTTATACAAATCATCCAAAGGATCACGGTGATCAATTGATTCGCGCAGTGAAAGGTCAGTTATAAAATGAAGAAGTTGCAGAACTTTGTAAACGGCAAGCTAGTCGACTCGACTTCAGGAGAAATCACAACGCTCATTAATCCGGCGACAGGTCAAGCCTTTGCAACTGCTCCGAATTCAAATGCCGCCGATGTTAATAAAGCGATGACGGCTGCCGCAAACGCTTTCACGCAATGGCGAGATGCCACACCTTCTGAGCGCCAACGCGCCCTTTTAAAGATCGCCGATGCGATCGAATCACGCGCCGATGAAATTATCGCCATCGAATCAGAAAACTGTGGCAAGCCAATCGGACTTACCACCTCAGAAGAAGTTCCACCAATGATTGATCAGATCCGTTTCTTTGCGGGCGCGGCACGTAATTTAGAAGGTAAATCAGCTGGTGAGTATATGAAGGGGATGACTTCCTTTATTCGCCGCGAACCAGTCGGAGTCTGCGGACAAGTAACGCCTTGGAATTACCCAATGATGATGGCGGTTTGGAAATGGGCGCCAGCAATTGCGGCTGGTAATTCTGTTGTTCTAAAACCAAGTGATACGACGCCAGCATCAACAGTTTTTATGGCAGAAATCATGGGTGAATTTCTACCCGATGGTGTAATCAACGTTATCTGCGGAGAACGCGAAACAGGTAAGGCAGTTGTCGAACATGCAACACCTGCGATGGTTTCTATCACTGGTTCGGTCCGTGCAGGTATGGAAGTTGCCGGCAGCGCAGCCAAGCAATTAAAACGCGTTCACTTAGAACTCGGCGGGAAAGCACCCGTTGTTGTATTTAACGATGCTGACCTGGAAGCTGCAGCAGCCGGTATTGCGATCGCGGGCTTCTTTAACTCTGGCCAAGATTGCACCGCCGCAACTCGCGTCTTGGTGCAAGAAGGTGTTTATGAAGAGATGGTAAAACTTCTTGCAAATCAAGCGACGAATGAAATTGCAGTTGGTATGCCAAATGAAGATGTCTTGGTGGGTCCAGTAAATAATGCGGCGCAATTTGAACGCGTTAAGGGATTCTTAGCTCGCGTTCCATCCCATGCTCGTGTTGTCGCGGGTGGATCAGCCCTAGATCGCGCTGGATACTTCATCGCACCAACTGTTATTGCAGATCTTCGCCAACAAGATGAACATATCCAATCTGAAATATTTGGACCGGTCATCACTATTCAGAAATTTAAAGATGAGGCTGAGGCGATCGCGCTTTCCAATGGCGTCGAATATGGCCTGGCATCATCTGTCTGGACCAAGGACCACGGCACTGCGATGCGTATGGCCAAGGCCTTTGACTTCGGTTGTGTCTGGATCAATACCCATATTCCAATCGTGGCTGAGATGCCACATGGTGGCTTTAAACGCTCGGGATATGGCAAGGATCTATCCGCCTATGGTTTCGAGGATTACACCCGAATCAAGCACGTCATGACCAACCTCAACGGGTAATTTTCCAAATAAATTTCCCCTAAATCACAGCCAATTTGTTTGGCGTGAAGGGCAAATCAGTTACATAATGAGCCCTGCACAACCGTCCCTTGTTCCGGAAAAAAAGGAGCCCAACAACATGGCTAAGAAATCACCTCTCTCACCAGAAGCACGATCAATTATTAATGCGCGAGTTTCACGTCGCGCAGTCCTTGCCGGAATTGGTGGAGTTGGTGCCGCAGGCGCGCTCGCCGCATGTGGATCAAGTGGTGACACAGCAGCCACCGGAAATTTAGTTCGTTGGGGAAACTGGCCTCTCTATCTAGATTTTGATGAAGCAGCCAAGACTTATCCAACTCTCGATAAGTTCACCGAATCAACCGGAATTGATGTTAAGTATTTTGAAGATTACAACGATAACGATGAGTTCTTTGGCAAAGTTCAAGCTCAGCTAAAGTTAAATGAAGATATTGGTTATGACCTTGTCTGCCCAACTGACTGGATGGCTGCGCGCTGGATCCGTTTGGGTTACGCACAAAAGTTTGATGCCGCAAATATTCCAAATGCGTCAAACATTCTCGATGCTCTTGCAACACCTTCTTACGATGCAAAGCGCGAGCAAACTCTTACTTGGCAGGGCATCATGGGCGGATTTGGTTGGAACACCGCCAAGAATCCAAAGGGCGTTCGCACACTTGATGATCTCTTTGCACCGCAGAACAAGGGAAAAATTGTTGTGCTCTCTGAAATGCGCGACACCATCGGCGTCATCTTGCGCGCGCAAGGCGTGGACCTATCTACTGTTACAGAAGATCAATTTATGAATGGCGTTGACTTCATGGCCAAGAAGATTGCAGATGGTTGGATTCGCGGCGTTAAGGGCAACGAATATGCTGAAGATTTAACTTCAGGAGATGCCACTGCAGTTATCGGCTGGTCCGGCGATATGTTTATTCTAGCTAGCGAAAATGCTGGAAAGTTTGACTTCGCAATTCCTGAATCAGGCGGAACAATTTCGGGTGACAATATGATGATTCCATCAACGGTTACGGCCGAGGCTAAGGCCAGCGCTGAAAAACTCATCAACTGGTACTACGATCCAGCGATTGCAGCCGAGGTTGCTGCTTAC
>WLQO01000063.1 GCA_009698295.1 Actinomycetota bacterium
ATGTTCTGCCATCGCCTTGCACGCCAACGCTGCGCACATCTGCCAAGAGAACAACTGGACATTGCCAAATCTGGCGATCAAGTCCGGCTGCCTTCAACTCTTCGCGTGCGATTAAATCTGCATGGCGCAATAAATCAAGGCGTTCTTTAGTTACTTCACCAATAATTCGAATCCCAAGGCCTGGACCTGGGAAAGGTTGACGCCACACAATTTCTTCAGGAAGTCCAAGTTCCAGTCCAACTTGGCGCACCTCATCCTTAAATAATGTGCGCAGCGGTTCTACTAAAGTGAATTTCAAATCATCAGGCAATCCGCCAACGTTGTGATGTGACTTGATATTTGCTGTTCCTGTGCCGCCACCGGATTCCACAACATCTGGATAAAGAGTGCCTTGAACTAAGAATTCGACATCCCCACCGGCTGCGATATCGCGCGCTGCCTTTTCGAAGGAGCGGATAAATTCGCGGCCAATTATCTTTCGTTTTGTTTCGGGATCAGTTACTCCCGCAAGTGCGACAAGGAATTGATCAACCGCGTCAACGACTACCAAATCAATACCTGTGGCCGCCACGAAGTCTCGTTGCACTTGTTCAGATTCGCCACTGCGCAGTAAACCATGATCAACAAAGACACAGGTTAATTGCGACCCAACCGCACGTTGAATGATTGCAGCAGCGACTGCAGAATCTACTCCGCCAGACAAACCACAAATCACGCGCTTGTTGCCGATTAAAGCCTTTGCTTTGGCGATTTCGTTTTCAGCGATATTGCCAGTGGTCCAATCTGGCTGGCAACCTGCGATATTGATTAACCAGTTTTTAAAGATTGCCTGCCCGTGTTCGGAATGCAAGACTTCGGGGTGAAATTGAACTCCTGCTATTTTCCCATCGCGATCTTCAAAAGCGGCGATCGGAGTATCGGCAGTTACTGCACAAATTGAAAATCCTGCAGGTGCTTGAGTTACGGCATCTCCGTGCGACATCCAAACACTTTGTGATGCGGGCAATGATGCGAAGATTTTAGAAGTGGTTTCTGCCTTTATCTCGGTTCGGCCGAACTCGGATTTACCAGTCTGGCTGACTACGCCACCAAGGGCGGCAGCCATAACCTGAAAGCCATAACAAATACCAAAGACTGGAATACCAAGCTTTAAAATCTCGCTATCAAATTTAGGTGCATGATCTGCATAGACACTTGAAGGACCACCAGATAGAACAATTGCGGCTGGATTTTTTGCACTTACCTCAGCGGCGGTGATGTGCGATGGAACAATTTCGGAGTAAACCTTTGCTTCGCGCACACGACGTGCAATCAACTGTGCATATTGCGCACCGAAATCGACGACTAAAACACCGCTCTTAGAATTCAATCGATTAAGCCCCGTGAATAATGACTTCTACGCGCTGGAAAGCCTTCACATCTGAGTATCCAGATGTAGCCATCGCGCGGCGAAGTGCGCCGAATAAGTTCATTGATCCATCTGATGTATGTGATGGGCCGAGCAGAATTTCTTCGATCGAACCAACGGTGCCGACATTTACACGTTCACCACGTGGCAACTCTTGGTGATGGGCTTCAGATCCCCAGTGCCAACCAAGTCCCGGTGCTTCAACTGCTTTCGCAAGCGGTGAACCCATCATGACTGCATCTGCTCCACATGCAATTGCTTTGGCAATATCACCAGAACGACCAACTGAACCATCAGCAATTACATGAACATAACGTCCACCAGATTCATCTAAATATTCGCGGCGGGCTGCGGCAACTTCCGCAACAGCAGATGCCATCGGAACTTCGATACCTAAAACTTTACGGGTTGTGTGGGCAGCTCCCCCACCAAAACCAACTAGTACTCCAGCAGCGCCAGCGCGCATCAAGTGAAGTGCGCCGGTCGATGTTGCGACGCCACCGACAATAACTGGGACATCGAGTTCGTAAATGAATTTCTTTAAATTCAGAGCTGACTCGTCGTTGCCAACATGTTCTGCCGAAACTGTGGTGCCGCGAATTACGAAAATATCAACGCCAGCATCGATAACTGCCTTGTGAAGTTCAGCAGTGCGTTGCGGAGAAAGAGATGCCGCAACTGTCACACCTGCATCGCGAATAGTTTTGATGCGCTCTTTAATCAGCTCGGGACGAATTGGTGCGCTATAGATTTCTTGCATACGTCGGGTGGCGTGCTTATCTGGCATCGATGCGATTTCACCGAGTGGAATACGTGGATCGTCATAACGAGTCCACAGACCTTCGAGATTTAAAACACCTAAGCCACCGAGTTTGCCGATTGCAATCGCGGTATCTGGTGAGACAACTGAATCCATCGGCGCTGCCATCATTGGAATATCAAACTTATAAGCATCTATCTGCCAAGCAGTTGAAACATCTTCTGGATTGCGAGTACGACGGCTAGGGACAATTGCTATATCGTCGAAAGAGAAAGCCTGGCGGGCGCGCTTTCCTGGTGCGATCTCGATATCCATGGCGGTCCTTCCTTAGTTTTTCTTCGCGTAATTAGGGGCATCGGCCACATGCAGCACATCGTGCGGATGGCTCTCTTGGAGACCGGCTGCAGTAATTTGAATCAAGCGTCCTTCACGGCGCAGAGTTTCGATATCAGGCGCTCCGGCATAACCCATTCCGCTGCGCAATCCGCCGACTAATTGATGAACAACTTCGGCGACCGGTCCGCGATAAGCAACTCTGCCTTCAATACCTTCAGGAACAAGTTTGTCCTCAGATAAAACATCGTCTTGCATATAACGATCTTTGGAATATGACTTCTGTTCTCCGCGAGATTGCATAGCACCGAGTGAACCCATTCCGCGGTATGCCTTGTATTTGCGGCCATCAATTTCAACTAATTGTCCTGGCGATTCTTCGCAACCAGCAAGAAGTGATCCGAGCATCACTGAATTTGCACCAGCAACTATTGCCTTAACAATGTCACCGGAATACTGCAATCCACCGTCAGCAATTAATGGGATGCCAGCTTTATTGCAAGCTTTACTTGCCTCCATGATTGCAGTGATCTGTGGGACTCCGACACCCGCAACAACTCGAGTAGTGCAGATAGAACCAGGACCAACACCGACTTTGACTGCATCCGCACCAGCGTTAATCAGCGCTTGTGCACCAGCACGAGTTGCGACATTGCCACCGATGACTTCGGTCTTTGGCGAAAACTTTTTAATTCTTTCAATGGCATCTAATACCGCGCGGTGGTGGCCATGTGCAGTGTCGACTACAACAACATCAACGCCTGCTTCAATCAGCGCTTGCGCACGAGCAAATCCATCATCGCCAACACCGACAGCGGCGCCAGCAAGTCCAACGTTCTTAACCAATTTAACGTGAGTTACTTGTTCATCAATTGGAAGGTTGCGGTGGATGATTCCGATACCGCCGGCTTTAGCCATCGCGATCGCCATTGTGGATTCGGTGACGGTATCCATCGCAGATGAGATAACTGGAACTGCGATAGAAATATTGCGCGTTAACCAAGTTGAAGTATTTACTTCACTGGGAACGACTTCAGAGGCATCTGGAAGTAAGAGCACATCATCGTAAGTCAGCCCGAGCATCGCGACTTTGTCGTTATCGCCGCTCATGAGCCCTCCGTACTGTGGTTGAGCGCCCCAGTCTAACTTGAGAATTAGGCGCCGATCGCCTGCTTGATTTCTGAACAAGCCAGCGCTAAATCATCAGCAAATGCCACTTCGGTGCATTTTTTACGGTCCCACCCTGGTCCACCTAGGATTACCCGTGGCGCTGGTCGAACTCTGGGGATCTCGCGATAGAACTTCGGATCGCCATTCTTCGTTAACTGCGCCCATAAGAAAATCGCTGGTGGCGCGCTACGCGAGACCATCGCCGATAGCGCAGAAAACGGTGTGCGAGCGCCCATGAAGTTACATTCGATATTTGCCTCTGAAAGCGCAGCGTGCAGCGCGTGGAGGGCAAGACAATGAAGCTCTTCACCAACTGATGCTAAAAGTACCGGGCGGCCATTAATTGGTTTCTTTCGCGCTAAAGATTTTTCACGCAAGATTCCGGTGATTGTCTCTGAAAGTAAATGTTCGACTTCAATACCTTCACCGCTTTGCTCCCAGTCTTCTCCGATCGACATCAAAGCCGGTGCAATAACTTCTTGCCAACTATCAATTACTCCATATTTATCAAGGTCTTTGCGCAGTAACGATTCAATAAAATTGCGGTCTAGTGAGCGAGCCGCACTGATCACAGCGGCAACAACATCTTCGCGGATTTCACAGCGCAATAAAATCTTCTCCACTTTAACTTCGCCTTTATGAGCAAGGGCTTGTTGCGCAGCGCTGGCAGGTGCAACACCTGCGGTAATCAATCGACGCATCAAAGTTAACTTCGCTAAATCGTTTGCACCGTAAAGGCGATGTTCGCCCGCCTCGTGGCTAGATGGCCCAAGTCCGTAACGGCGAGCCCAAGTTCGAAGCGTCGCCGGGGCAACGCCGATGCGACGGGCAACGGCTGCGACCGAGAGGAGCTCTTCCATGGGCTAATCGTGGCGGTAAGTGGCACCTCTCACCAGTTGAAAACACGCTCAAGCGGTGACGAAACGAACAACCTTTGGAGCGTTATTTACTTGAACAACCTATGGCGCGGTTGTAGGCTCTGGGTATACCGAGGCAAGGGGTAAGGGGTAGGAAAATGACTGAGACTTCACGGCTTCCGCTTCCAATCGCAGATCATTGGGAATGGCAGTACGAGGGCGCTTGCCGCACCCTGCCTGCGGAAATGTTCTTTCATCCTGATGGCGAACGCGGTCCACGACGCCGCAATCGCGAAAATGCCGCGAAGGCAGTCTGTGCATCTTGTCCGGTAATAGCTGCTTGTCGCGCACATGCGCTGGCGGTGCAAGAGCCTTACGGGATCTGGGGCGGTCTATCTGAAGATGATCGCGCACTAATTCTTAATAAGGAAGTTCCAAAGATTTACGAAGCATCTTAAGTAATACCTCCTCCAAGTAATAAAAATCCCCCGCACTCATTGAGTACGGGGGATTTTTACTTCCTAAAGTCAGTGGCTGTGCCCACCTGGACCATGGCTATGACCATGTCCACCAGCAGCATCCGCAACTTCTTCTGCAGGACGCTCGTATACAACTGCTTCAGTTGTAATAAACATCGCCGCAATTGATGCCGCATTTGCAAGTGCTGAACGAGTCACCTTAACTGGATCGATTACGCCATCTTTTGCAAGATCTCCGTAAACATCAGTTGCGGCATTGAAACCTTCGTGAGATTTCAGAGCGCGCACCTTTGCTACGACAACATAACCTTCAAGGCCAGCGTTTTCAGCAATCCAACGAAGTGGCTCATCGCAAGCTTTGCGAACTAAGCGAACGCCGACAGCCTTGTCTCCGGTGAAACCAAGGTCACCTTCGAGAGCATCTGCGGCGTGCACAAGTGCTGCACCTCCGCCAATAACGATGCCCTCTTCAACGGCTGCACGAGTCGCAGAAATTGCATCTTCTAAGCGGTGCTTCTTCTCTTTAAGTTCTACCTCAGTGTGTGCTCCAACTTTGATTACGCAAACGCCTCCAGCGAGTTTGGCAACGCGCTCTTGTAACTTTTCGCGATCCCAATCTGAGTCAGTGTTTGCAATCTCGTTGCGGATTTCAGATACACGAGCAGCAACTGTTGCCTTATCTCCTGCGCCATCAACGATTGTTGTTGCATCCTTAGTGATAACGATGCGACGAGCCTTGCCGAGATCTTCAATATTTACTTGATCAAGCTTCATGCCGACTTCAGCCGAGATCACTGTGCCGCCAGTCAGGATTGCAATATCTTGCAACATCGCCTTACGACGATCGCCAAAGCCTGGTGCTTTAACTGCAGCTGATGTAAATACTCCGCGCATGCGGTTTACGACCAAGGTAGAAAGTGCTTCACCTTCAACATCTTCGGCGATGATCAAAAGCGGCTTATTCGCTTGAGCAACCTTCTCAAGAACCGGCAGAAGTTCTGCGAGTGCAGAAATCTTATTACCTGAGATAAGTACGAAAGCATCTTCAAGGATTGCTTCCATGCGATCTTGATCGGTAACGAAATATGGAGAGATGTAACCCTTATCGAATTGCATACCTTCAGTGAATTCAAGTTCAAGAGCAGTGGTCGATGCTTCTTCAACAGTGATTACGCCATCTTTGCCGACCTTATCCATCGCTTCAGCAATTAGCTCACCAATTGCGCGATCTTGGGCAGAAATAGTTGCAACGTCTGCGATCTGTGCCTTGTCTTTTACGACAGTTGCATTTTCAGCTAAACGTGCAGAAATTGCGATAACCGCAGCTTCAATTCCCTGCTTGAGATCCATTGGCTGAGCGCCAGCAGCGAGGTTACGCAAGCCTTCTTTAACCATTGCTTGGGCAAGAACAGTTGCAGTTGTTGTTCCATCCCCGGCAACATCATTGGTCTTGGTCGCAACTTCCTTTACGAGCTGTGCGCCCATATTTTCTGCTGGATCTGAAAGTTCAATCTCTTTTGCAATTGTCACACCATCGTTGGTAATC
>WLQO01000064.1 GCA_009698295.1 Actinomycetota bacterium
AGTAGTTATCAAGAAGATTGATGGCAAAGTCCACGAACCGATGGAGCGTTTAACAATTGATGCACCTGAGGAATATCTCGGTGTTCTTACACAATTGATGGCGCTACGTAAAGGTCGCATGGAACAAATGGTTAACCACGGAACTGGTTGGATCCGCCTGGATTACCGCGTTCCATCACGTGGCTTAATTGGTTTCCGTACTGAGTTCTTAACTGAAACTCGCGGCACAGGTTTGCTCCACCACGTATTCGATGGTTACGAAGCATGGCATGGCGATATCCGTACTCGCGGAACAGGATCTCTTGTTTCAGATCGCATCGGCGTTGTTACTTCTTATGCGTTGTACGGAACACAAGATCGGGGCAGCATCTTCGTTGAACCAGGCGATGAAGTTTACGAAGGCATGGTTATCGGCGAGAACTCACGTTCTGAAGATATGGACGTTAACTGTGTGCGCGAAAAGAAGTTAACAAATATGCGCGCATCAGGTACTGATGAATCAGAGCGTTTGATTCCACCTAAGAAGTTAAATATGGAAGGCGCTCTCGAATTCTGTCGTGAAGATGAATGCGTAGAAGTGACTCCAGCGGTTGTTCGAATCCGCAAGGTAACCCTCAACGGTGATGAGCGCGCCCGCGCGACATCGCGTGCCAAGAAGGCGAACCAAACTTCCTAAATCTCGCTTATATGGAATAAAAGTCAGCCCTGTGGGGTTCAATACCTCATATGACCAACCCCTCCATCAAGCTAACGCAGAGCCCTGCTGGGCCAGCGCCGGTGGAGTTGGATCCGCAACAAGCTAAAGCAGCATCGCATCGCGGTACGCCTTTATTTATTGCAGGTGGTCCAGGCACAGGCAAGACATCAGTATTAATTGAAGCCGCGGTATCTCGCATAAATTCTGGACAGAGCCCTGATTCAATTTTATTGCTGACTTATGGACGCCAGAGAGCATCTGAAATGCGCGATGCAATTGCACTTCGAACGACAACGACTGCGCACGAACCACTAGCTCGCACCTTCCACTCACTTGCTTATTCAATTCTTAAGATGAATACTGGCGAAACTTATTACGAACCAATTTTGTTATCAGGACCAGAACAAGAAAATTTCTTAGAACAATTACTTCAGGGCGATGTATCCGATGGCTATCGCCAATGGCCTGCTGATTTACACGATGGCGAAGATAAGAAAGGCAATCCACTTTTAACGCAAGGTTTTATCCGCGAACTGCGTGACCTAATCATGCGCGCCAACGAACGAGGAATTACCCCTGAGCAATTGGCAACACGTGGCCAGCAAGTTGGAGAAAAATATTGGGCGCCAGCAGCAGATTTCTGGTTGCGTTACAAACAAGTTATGGCGATCCGCGAAGATGCGGCAGGCGATGCCAAGATGCGCATCGATCCATCAGAGCTGATCAGCATCACAATTGCATATTTAAAATCTAACGAGACTTTGCGCGCCCAATTGCAAGCGCGCTTTAAAACGATCATGGTCGATGAGTTCCAAGAAAGTGATCCCGCACAGCGAGAGCTATTGGCGCTAATTTGCGGCAGTGATTTGGTAATTGCCTACGATGGCGATTCTGCCGTTGGTCGCTTCCGTGGAGCAGATCCAGATGGTTTAAAGAGTGAAGTTGATAAGTACGTGGCAAAAGGTGCGACGCAAATTACTCTGACAAATTCTTATCGCAGCCGCCCAGAAATAATTGATATCGGCCAATCCGTAACTTCACAATTTCGTGCACCATCACCGACTCGTCAGCGCACCTGCACATATGGGGAAAAACCAGCGCTAGATAAGGCTTTTGATGTAGCCCGCCTGCGTTCGCAATCTGAAGAAGCGCAATACATCGCCTACCATTTCAAACGCGCACATTTAATGCACGGGATTCCTTACTCGCAAATGGCGGTCATCTTGCGAACCGCAGGCACTCAAGCCAGCGCTCTGCGACGTGCATTTGCTCAAGTATCTATTCCGGTGGCTGGTGATCTCGAAGCTTTATCCACTAACCCTGCGATCGCGCCATTTATTTTGCTGGCACGCGTTGCAACAGGTGATCAACCTCTAAATCTTGATACCTGCGAACGCTTATTGATCTCTGAATTCGGTGGAGCAGATGCTATTTCGCTTCGTCGTGTGCGTACTGCGCTACTGGAAGCACGTGATGAAGCCAGCGACACCCGTGGTGGAACTCAGATGCTTATTGATGCAATCGATAAAGGTGATATCCCAATCGAAGATAGCGCATCGCTCACACGTATATATGAACTTTTGGCGCATGCTCGTAAATCACTATATAAAAAGGCTGCGCGAGCGGAAGATTTACTTTGGGCAATTTGGGATAACGCTAAGACTAGCGATAATGAAAAGCTGAGCACTGCTTGGCGAAACTCCGCTCTGCGTGGTGGAAATCGCGGCGCATCGGCTGATCGCGACTTAGATGCGATGATTCAACTCTTTGACGGTGCACAACGCTTTACGGAACGCTTTCCGTATTCCAAACCATCTGCTTATTTAGATGAGTTGGCGCGCGAATCAATCGTTGGTGACATCATCACATCACAAGGCGTTCGACCTGATGTTGTAGAAATCGTGACAGTTCATTCTGCAAAGGGGCGACAATGGGAGCTAGTTGCAGTGGCTGGCTTGCAAGAAGGTGTTTGGCCAAATCTGCGCCAACGCAGTTCACTTTTGGGCAGCGAACGTTTGGTGGAACGCGAACGCCATGGAGATTTAGCGCGCGTGGAGCTCGATGTAATCGCGGCTAGTGCGCTGGCAGAAGATGAGCGGCGCCTGTTGCACGTGGCTGTAACCCGCGCCCGCCAAGGTTTAATCGTTACCGCCGTTCAACGAGAAGATGACGAACCATCTGCATATTTTGAAGAGCTAGATAAGAACTCTGGACTTGAAGATGCGCCAATTACTGAAGTACCACGACCGCTGACAACATCTGCTTTAGTCGCGACCTTGCGCCAAAACTTAAGTGGCGCACAGGCAGATACTGCAGCAACTTTGTTAAAGACCCTGGCCCAATCAGATATCCATTCAGCAGATCCGAAAAATTGGACCGGATCACTTGCGCTCTCATCCACCGAACCAGTTGTTCCCGCAGATGGCGAAGTTCAAGTTTCACCAAGCGGCGCCGAAAACTTTACCGAATGTGGAGTCAAATGGTTCCTCGAAAAAAATGGTGGCACAAACGGTGATTCAACCGCCCAGATTTTAGGTTCGGCAATTCACGAATTTGCTCGTATCAAAGTAGAAGAACCTGGAATTTCAGATGCTGACTTAATTGCAAAGTTGCAGAGCTCTTGGTCTTTGATCGACCCTAGCGATGGATGGGTAAGCACAACTGCGTTAAAGCGGGCGATCAAGATGCTAGAACGTTTTGCCAGATATCACGCCGCTTCACCACGCGAAGTAGCCGGTGTGGAGCTTTCCTTCACAATCAAAGTCGGTCGCGCTGAAATCCGCGGCAACGTTGATCGTATTGAAGTCGACTCTGATGGTAATTTCTATGTTATTGATTTTAAGACCGGTAAAAATACAATCACTAAAGATAAGGCGAAAGAGAACCTGCAACTGGCTTGTTATCAATTGGCAGTTGCCCTTGATGGCTTTGAGAAGAAGCTATCTGGCAGCAAATCAACTGGCGCCGAACTTGTCTATCTCGCATCTGATTCAGTAAAGGTCACAACTCTTCAACAATTTGTTATCGATGAAGTTGCTGTCAAAGCGAAGATTGAGGAAATTGCCGTTGGTATGGGCGCCGCAACTTTCCAAGCCCGGATCAATAAAATGTGCGAAAAATGTGTAGTAAAGGCGGCTTGTCCGATCCAAAATGAAGGTCGGGCGGTGATCGAATGATCGAGAAATATTCACCGCAAGATATAGCCGCTGCCTTGCAGAAAGTAGGCGCAAAGGTTTATGACCCAACGCCAGAACAGAGCGCGATTATCTCGATCAGAACTAATCCACTTGAGCCCGCTGTAGTGATAGCCGGTGCGGGCTCCGGCAAGACCGAGACAATGGCTGCGCGCGTTATTTATCTGGTGGCAAATGGTTTCGCTCGTCCTGATCAAATTTTGGGACTTACCTTTACGCGCAAAGCTGCTGGTGAACTTGCGGTTCGTATTCGCACCCGCTTGCGCCAATTGCGCGCTGCTAATTTAATTCCGGCAAATACACCGCTAGAAGTTTCAGTGACTACTTATCACTCATATGCAGCGCGTTTGTTATCAGAACATTCCATCCGCTTTGGTATTGATGCTGACATTTCTCCAATGGGAGATGCGGCGATGTGGCAGTTAGCCAATGATGTGGTTCGCAATTGGGACGATGCAACATACACAAATGAATCTGCCATCAGCACAGTCGTCGATGATTTGTTAGGTCTAACGAAATTGATGTTAGAACATCAAGTAAAGCCAGATGAGATTGAAGCCGCTGACCTGGCAGTGCTGCAGGAACTTTCAACTATGAGCGGTGATTTAAATGATCAAGTACGTCGGGTTAATCGCGTACTGACTCAACGCATTGGTCTCTTGCCGATGGTGGCGAGTTTTATTGAACGTCGCCAGCAATCTGGACAACTCTCATTTGATGATCAGATGTCACTTGCGGCAGATATCGCAGTTAACTTCGCCGATGTAGGTGAGTTAGAACGCGCTAAATATTCTGTGGTTCTCCTCGATGAATATCAAGATACTTCGCAATCTCAGGTGCGCATGCTCTCTTCTCTCTTTGGCGCGGGCCATCCCGTGATGGCAGTTGGCGATCCTTGCCAAGCGATCTACACCTGGCGCGGAGCATCTGCCGGCACAATCAACTCATTTAATAGCTATTTCCCTAAGGTTTCTGGGCAAAATGGAGCAGAACGATATTCACTGCTCACAACTTTCCGCAACGATAAATCAATCTTGGAACTTGCCAACGTTGTCTCTTCACAAATTCGCGCCGAAGGTGGAGCAGATGTGGCACCACTTACACCACGTCCTGACGCCGGCGCGGGAAACCTAGTTTGTGGCGTCTTTGAAACTATGGGAGCCGAAGCGCAAGCGATTGCAGATTACTTTGCACCTTTATGGTTTGATGAGAAACGTTTAGCAACACCGGCGCCGAAGCGAACCACATTTGCAGTTTTGGTTCGCAAACGTTCACAAATCGCTGCGATCGAAAGCGCACTTCGATCTGCGGGAATGCCGGTGGATGTAATCGGCCTCGGTGGCTTAATCCATGTTCCTGAAGTCGCCGATATCGTCGCGCTCTTAAAGGTAATCGCAGATCCCGATGCCGGTGCTTCGCTAATGCGCCACTTGACTGGTCCACGTATCAACTTGGGCGCAAAAGATTTAGCAGCACTTGGCGCATACTCACGTAATCGCGCTAAAGGATCGCGCGCTGAAAGTAAATCGTTAATTAAGAAGATCGCTGCAGGAAATCCAGATCGCGCAGAAGCCGATGATCAATTCTTAGGTTCGTTAATCGATACCTTAGATGAAATCGAAAAGAGCGACCGCAAAACATTTACTGAAGTTGGCTACAACCGGTTAAAGACATTTGCCGCCGACTTGCGCCGCCTTCGCTCGCGCGCAGGTGGAACTATCACCGATTTAATAAATGAAATTGAACGTTATCTTGCACTTGAAGAAGAAGTTATGTTGCGCGATGGCACTGGCTCGGGCCGCCGCCACATCGATCGATTCTTAGATGAAGCTGGAAAATTCGCACGCAGTGGCGGAACGCTTTCATCGTTCTTGCAATGGCTAGATATCACCGGCGAAGAAGAAGGTGGGTTGAAATCAGCCGCACCTGAAGTGCGCAGCGATGTTGTACAGATCCTGACCGTGCATATGTCGAAGGGCGCCGAATGGGATGTCGTTGCTGTTCCAGGCTTAGCAGAAGGCACTTTTCCAGGTATAAATAAATCAGATCCCGATAACTGGATCACCAACGAGAAACATATCCCTTTCCAACTGCGAGGAGATCGCGCAGAACTTCCCCTGTTCTCATTTAACGGCGCAACTAAAAACTCTGAAGCAAAGAAAGCGATTGAGGCATACGGCAAAGTTTGTAACGCCACAAAAGTTCGGGAAGAGATCCGCTTAGGTTATGTGGCATTTACACGGGCACGTACCCACTTGATAGCAACTACATCTTGGTGGCGCGATGGCGCTGATTGGGTTGCTCCATCTTCAATCTTTGAACAAGTTGCCTTGGTTGCACAGCGCTCTGGAACTATTTTAAATAACGCAGAACAACCCGAGGATGATGCTAAGAATCCCAAGTTGGAAAATCCCGAAACCGGAATTTGGCCGCGCGATCCGCTGGGAGATAAGCGCTCAGCCTTTACCGCCAAGGTCAAGGCGGTGGAAAGTGCAAAAGCGATCGACTTAGATAAATTTGCCGGTACCGATTTGGAAATCATCTCTTGGGTAGATGATGCTAAAGCGCTAATTAATGAAGGTAACC
>WLQO01000065.1 GCA_009698295.1 Actinomycetota bacterium
GTTGCTGTGGGTGTGCTTCCAAATCCGACTAAGCAATATTTAGTAAAGCGCGTAATTGGCGTAGCCGGCGATAAAGTCGAATGCTGCTCGAAGAATAAGAAGATCATGATCAACGGCACAGAAATTGATGAGCCATATATATTTGCAGGAAATTCACCTAGCGATACCAACTTTAATGTGACTGTCCCTGCTGGAAAAATCTGGGTAATGGGCGATCACCGCGGTGCAAGCGCGGATTCACGCTTTCACCAAGAAGATATAAACCACGGAATGGTGCCTACTTCTAAAGTCACTGGCAAAGTTGTGGGAATTATTTGGCCGATTAAGAATTTTGGCTTTGTTCATTCATTTTCATCACTGAAATAAATCGCGCGGAGTTAGTCGATGAAGGTTATTGAATCGCTACTAATCGACGCAGGAATCTCTCCACTTGCCGGCGTCGATGAAGCAGGTCGCGGAGCATGTGCTGGACCGCTGGTTATCGCATCTGTTGTCTTAGCCGATCCCTTTGCACCAGATTTGGCAAAGGTCCGAGATTCAAAAGATGTATCCGAAATTGAACGCGAAAAACTATTTGATGTCGTAACTAAGGCTGCGCTTGCGGTTAGCGTGATTATTGTTACAGCCGCTGAAGTTGACCAACGGGGAGTGCATGCGGCAAACCTGGATGGCATGCGCCGAGCAGTGCAAGGTTTATCAGTAGTACCGAGTTATGTCTTAACTGATGGTTATGCCATTGAAGGTTTAGCAATTCCAAATGTCGCCGTATGGAAAGGCGATCAAGTAGTTACTTGTATCAGCGCTGCTTCGATAATCGCCAAAGTAACTCGTGATCGAATAATGCGCGAGTTAGACTCACAATTTCCCTTATATGGCTTTGCTAAACATAAGGGCTATATCACTAAAGTCCATTCAGAATCTTTACAAGAACATGGTCCGTGTATAGAACATCGCCGTTCCTTTGCAAATATCGCAGCTCTGCTTTAAAAATTACCCACACCTTTGATAAAGAGTTGCAATTTAGTCAGCAGCGCAAACTAATCTACGCGCCATGGTTAACACTGAAAGAAGAGGCACCAAGCGCAGTAATTTAAAGACCGGGGCATTTGGTGAAGATGCCACCGCTAGGTTTATCACTGCTCGAGGAGATGAAATTCTCGATCGCAATTGGCGGGTGCGAGAAGGCGAAATTGATTTGATCTCGCTCGGCACAGATGGGCTATTTCACTTTATTGAAGTTAAGACTCGTTCATCCTTGGCTTTTGGTCACCCATTCGAGGCGATCAATAAAGATAAAGCGCATCGTATGCAACGTCTTGCCCTAGCCTGGTTAGCAACCCATGGATGTCTCGGCTGCGACTATGCAATTGATGTAGCTGCAGTTCTCATAAATGCTGACGGATCGCATTCACTTGAATACCGCGGTGGCTTGTTATGACCTTAGGCATTACACAAAGTGTGGCCTTGCTTGGATTAGATGGCGCGTTAGTCACCATAGAAGTCGATATCGCAGATGGAATTCCAATGTATTCGCTCTTGGGCCTGCCTGATGCCGCGCTAAATGAATCGCGTGATCGAGTGCGCGCTGCACTGATCAACAGCAGTGAGAGCTGGCCAAATCGGAAGGTAATCGTCTCGCTTTCACCGGCTTGGCTTCCCAAAAGTGGCTCAAGTTTTGATCTCTCAATCGCACTTGCAATTTTGATCGCCCAACAAGCCTTACCGCAAGAGCCGCTTAACGAAGTTCTGGTGTTAGGAGAGTTGGCCTTAGATGGAAAGATTCGCGCGGTGCGGGGTGTTCTTCCTGCTCTGATCGCCGCTTATAAATCTGGAATAAAACGCGCCTTTGTCCCACAAGAAAATTTGGCAGAAGCATCCCTGATGACACAGATGCAGATAATTGGATTCACATCGTTAAATGAAGTTCTTCGATTTCTGCGTACGGGAGAGTTAGCAATTGCTCCACAACTTGAACTATCCGTTGAAGATGTTGGCTATCAACTAGATTTTTCAGATGTAGCAGGACAGAGCGCAGCGCGATTTGCTGCGGAGGTGGCTGCAAGTGGGGGACACCACTTGTTATTGATTGGTCCACCTGGCGCAGGTAAGACGATGATCGCATCGCGTTTGCCAACGATCTTGCCTGCGCTAAATATTGATCAAGCGCTGGAAGTTACTGCAGTACATTCGATTGCGGGAACTTTAGGTAATCGCTCTCCGATGTCGCGTTTAGCGCCGATCGTTTCACCTCATCACAGCGCATCGCGAGTTGCGATAGTTGGTGGGGGATCTTCCGTAATTAAGCCCGGTGCATGTTCTTTGGCGCATCACGGAGTTCTCTTTATTGATGAGGCTCCAGAATGTGCCAGTGGAGTTCTAGATGCACTGCGCCAACCACTCGAATCAGGAACGGTCACGATTGCACGAAGTGTGGGTAGCCTGACATTTCCAGCACAATTTCTTTTAATTCTTGCCGCCAACCCTTGTCCATGTGGGAAATATTCGGGTCGCGGTAGAGCATGCACTTGTTCATCAGTACAAGTAAGGCGGTACTTGGGAAAATTATCTGGCCCCTTGATGGATCGCATAGATATGCGCGTACAAGTTGAGCCAGTAACCCGAGTCGAGATGGCACAAACCGAATTAGGCGAGCCCAGTTCCGTTATCGCAGCGCGGGTATTAGCTGCAAGAGAAAAGGCGAAAGCGAGATTTATCGCCGAACCCTGGTCCTTAAACTCTGAAATCCCCTCACGCGCGCTTCGTACGCAATACAAACCAGAACGCGCTGCCATGAATTTTTTACATGATGAGCTCGATAAGGAGCGACTTACTGCAAGGGGGCTTCATAAAATTATCCGCTTGGCGTGGACTTTAGCCGATTTGAATGGCAACACAATTCCGCAGTTATCTGATGTAAAACTCGCACATCGATTGCGTGAGGGCTCCGAACTGTGAATGAGATTGATGCAGCCCTAACGCTCTTTGCAAATATTGAGGGAGGACATAACTTTTGGAGTAATCAAATAACCGAGAACGGAGCACTTGAGGTTTACCAGAAGCTTTTAAGTGGCGGTTATGATCGCGTTAAATTTGAGAAGCTGATTTCAAATCTGCGAGCCATGAGCGTAGATAAAATTAGAGAGTCATTGGTAAAGACCGGGTCAATCTTTTTAACTCCACATTCACCTGAGTGGCCAATCTCCCTAAATGATCTAAGTGTGGTTCCAATCGGGTTGATCGTGAAAGGTGATCTATCCGCACTTTCTGATAAATCACTTGCCATTGTTGGAACGCGAAATCCAACTCCGTACGGCGTTCGTATCGCCGGAGATTTCGCTGCTGGATTTGTCGATCGCGAATGGAGCATCGTCAGCGGCGGCGCTTACGGAATCGATTCGGCGGCACATAAAGGCGCGTTGATTGCAGAAGGGCGCACGATCGCAGTTCTTGCGGCCGGAATAGATGTGGCTTATCCAGCAGGCAATGCGCGGCTCTTCGCTGAAATTGCTGAAAATGGCGCACTTGTATCTGAAGTATTACCTGGAGCGCATGCCATTCCGGCACGATTTCTAACGCGCAATCGCATCATCGCTGCGTTAGCGCAAGCAACGATTGTTGTAGAAGCAGCTTTTCGTTCTGGATCATTGCGCACTGCACGCGATGCCGCCGAATTAATGCGTCCGGTGATGGCGATACCTGGACCAATAACTGCACCAACTTCTGAGGGCTGCCACCGTTTAATCGGCGAACGCGCCGCCGAAATCGTCACATCTGTCACGGATGCTGTTGAATTGATTAGCGCGCTTTAGGTAAAGGGTGCGCTAAGTGAGAGAATAAGCGCATGAGTGAATTCCGTTCTGGCTTCGTCGCAATTGTCGGGCGCCCAAATACTGGAAAATCAACTCTCATTAACGCTTTAGTTGGCAGCAAGATTGCAATCACATCTCCTCATCCAAATACCACGCGCCATGCAATTCGTGGCATCGTGAATCAACCCACCTTTCAGGCAGTTCTTGTGGACACTCCAGGAATCCATAAACCAAAGACGCTGCTCGGCCATCGCTTAAATGCCGTAGTCGGGGAAAGCCTTGATTCAGTTGACGTTGTATTGATGTGTTTGCCGGCCGATGAAACATCTGGCGCCGGGGATATTTTTCTGGCACAAGAAATTGCTAAGCATCCACGTGCCAAGAAATTCGCCCTTGTAACTAAGACAGATTTAATTTCTAAAGAAAAATTGGCTCTGCGCCTTGCCGGTATTAATGATTTGGCAAAAGGTTTCACTTGGGACGAGATAGTTCCGGTATCAGCAGCGATCCATTCACAGATTGATTTATTAGCTGAGCTAATTGGAAAATCCTTACCTTTTGGCCACGCCTTTTATCCCGAAGATGTAACCAGCGATCAAGGTCAAGACCAGTTGATTTGTGAATTAATTCGTGAGGCTGCAATGCGTGATGCCCGCGAAGAACTTCCGCATTCAATTATGGTCACCATTGATGAAATGGCCGAGCGCGAGAAGACTGGATCTCGTCCATTCTTTGATATCCATGCAACGATTCACGTCGAGCGCGATTCGCAGACCGGCATAATTTTGGGCCATAAAGGTGAGCGTTTAAAAGATATCGGAATGCGCGCACGCGCTGACATTGAGCGCGAACTTGGGGCGAGAATTTTCTTAGGCCTCCATGTGAAGGTATCTAAAGAATGGCAACGCGATCCTAAACTTTTACAACGTTTAGGCTTTGGCGAGAATTAATTTAAACGTTTACCTTGCGGCTTGCAAGATATGAGCCGACTAGCACCAAAGGCAACCCGACGATAATTCCAATTGTTAAAGGCTCATTCAAAATTAGAATTCCGAGAACAACCGCAAATGCGGTATTCATATAAGTTACCAATGAAGCGCGCGCTGGCCCTATCTCTGCCATTACGGTGAAGAAAACTGCAAATGCGATACCAGTAGAGAAAATACCTAAAGCAATTACCGAATAAATCGCGTTGTGGCTTATGGCACGATCTGGCCAAGTCAAAACAAGTGCTGGTGAATAAACGATGGCGGTTATGGCCATAGCAATTGCATTAATAGCAACACCAGATACGCCGGGCAGCTTACGAGTTATGTAAATAACTGCGAAGGCATATCCGGCTGATGCTGCGAGCACCATTAATATTGCTCTTGGATCGGATGAACCGGTAATACTTTCGATACCGACCAGCAAGAAAACTCCCAGAAATCCAACAGCCATTCCGAAAAGGCGACGTGGCTGCCAAACAGTTTTATCTCCGTGGAGTGAAGTAATTATTGTTGAAAATATTGGAACTGATGCGACGAGCAGACCAGCTAGCCCAGATGAGATCGATTGTTCAGCGGTTCCGATAAAGATCCAAGGGACAATCATTTCAAAGAGCGCGTACACCGCGATGTATTTCCAGCCTTTGATCGCGGTAAAGATAGATTTATCATAAATTGCAATTGGGATAAGTATTAGCGCCCCGATAAATACACGCATAAATACGACAATCGCCGGTGAGACTCCAGTTTCAGGATCTACTGCGACTCGGATAAAGAGATATGGAATACCCCAAAGAAAGCCGGCAAGGATGAAGAGAATCAGATTGCGGCGCGACATTCGCCAATAGTAACCATAACCTCTTGCCCGATTTACTCGCTTTTTGTTTTGGCAGCGATCTCAACAGCTGCAAAATCTAGAGCAAGATGTGATGAAGGTGTAGCAGCCACATTTGCGAAAAAGCCATGGATCATTCCAGGAAATTCGCGATAAATTACTTCCGTCCCATGACTTTGCAGCTTTGCTGAGTAATTCTCAGAATCACTCACCAATGGATCGTATTGCGCAGTAATGACTATCGCAGGCGCAACTCCAGCAAGATTTGTCGCTTGCATTGGAGCGGCATATGGGTTCTTATTGTGGTGATCACCTTGCAGGTATTGATCCCAAAACCATTGCATGGCTTGCGTTGTTAAACCAAAATCTCTGGCACATTCGTTATATGACTTGGTTGTGAAGTCTCGATCGACACAGGGATATACCAAGAGTTGATAATTAAGTGATACTGATTCATCTCTTGCTTTGATGGCAACTGCAGCGGCTAAATTACCTCCTGCGCTATCTCCACCTACGCCGATTCGTGCGGGATCTATCCCTAGCTCTTTAGCGTGCGCTTTAACCCAAAGTAAGGTGGCATAACAATCATCAAATGGAACAGGAAAGGGATGTTCGGGAGCCTTCTGATAATTAACGCTAATAATTACTGAACCGCTCTGATTTGCTAAACGATGTAGCGCTGCATCATAAATATCAAGAAAATTTAATACCCAGCCACCACCGTGGAAGAAAACTAGCGCCGGAGCGCTTTGATCCTCATTTGGGCGGTAAATGCGAA
>WLQO01000066.1 GCA_009698295.1 Actinomycetota bacterium
GCGCTGGTAGCACCGCAGTTTCACTCTGGCATAACGATGCCGATTTAAAAGGTGTAGACGCAGTCATTTTGCCGGGGGGATTTTCTTACGGTGATTACCTGCGCTGTGGTGCAATTTCAAGTTTTGCTCCAGTTATGGAGAAGATTATTGATGCTGCAAATGGTGGCATGCCGTTGCTGGGAATCTGTAATGGATTCCAAGTTCTTTGTGAAGCACATTTGCTGCCTGGTGCACTTACCCGAAATCACGCACTGCATTTTCTCTGTCACGATCAAAAGTTGGAGATAACAAATAACCAGACTGCCTGGACTACTGATTTCAAAGTTGGTCAAGAGATCGTGATTCCACTGAAAAATGGCGAAGGCTCTTTTCAATGTGATGATGCAACGCTGGCGAAGTTAGAAAGTGAAGGCCGCATAATTGCGCGTTATGTAGGCGAAAATCCCAATGGTTCTCGCAATAAAATCGCTGGAATTACCAATGAGCGCGGCAATGTGGTCGGTTTAATGCCTCACCCAGAACATGCTATTGATCCTTTAACTGGCCCAACAGCAGATGGCCTAGCTTTCTTTACCTCCGTACTAAATGCGATGGTGAAGTAATGGCTCTCGATACCGTTGCAATTGCCAAAGCTAACCCAGATACAAAGCAACCTTTCGCAGAACTCGGATTGAAAGGTGATGAGTACGACCGAATTAAAGAGATTTTAGGTCGTCGCCCAACATCTTCAGAACTGGCTATGTATTCAGTAATGTGGTCAGAGCATTGTTCTTATAAATCTTCGAAAGTTCACTTAAAACAATTTGGCGAAAAAGCTGTGAAGACTGATGCGCTCTTGGTCGGCATTGGTGAAAATGCTGGTGTCGTTGATGTTGGTCAAGGTTATGCCGTGACATTTAAAATTGAATCGCATAACCATCCATCATTTGTCGAGCCATATCAAGGCGCTGCAACCGGAGTCGGCGGAATCGTCCGCGATATTTTAACTATGGGTGCGCGCCCAATTGCAGTTATGGATCCGCTTCGCTTTGGGCCAGCAGATGCTGCTGACACGCGTCGCGTTCTGCCAGGAATTATCGCTGGCGTTGGTGGTTATGGAAATTGTTTAGGTCTGCCAAATATTGGTGGCGAAGTTGTTTTTGACGAAACTTATATAGGCAATCCGTTGGTCAATGCCTTATGTGTAGGCGTAATGAAACATAGCGATATCAAACTTGCCAAAGCCGCAGGTGCAGGAAATCTAGTTGTTCTTTATGGAGCTAAAACTGGTGGTGATGGGATCGGTGGCGTTTCAGTATTGGCTTCTGAAACCTTCGATGCAACGGGACCTGCGAAACGTCCTGCAGTTCAAGTTGGCGATCCATTTGTTGAAAAAGTATTAATTGAATGTTCGCTAGAAATATTTGCTGAAGACCTGGTGGTGGGTATCCAAGACCTTGGCGGGGCAGGCTTATCTTGCGCCACTAGCGAGCTCGCATCAGGTGGCAGCGGTGGAATGAAGGTTGAACTAGATCGCGTTCCGTTACGTGATGCCACTTTATCGCCAGAAGAAATTCTGATGTCTGAGTCACAAGAGCGCATGTGTGCAATTGTTGAACCAAAACATATTGCGCGTTTCTTGGAAATTTGCAAGAAGTGGGATGTGACAGTCACTGTCATTGGTGAAGTAACCGATGGCGAGCGGTTGGAAATAACTTGGCATGGTGAGTTAATTGTTGATGTTCCACCACGCACAGTGGCTCACGATGGTCCGGTCTATAACCGACCACTGGCGAAACCGGAATACGTTGATCGCGTTAATGCAGAAGTTATAGATGTACCAAGGCCAGAAAGTGTTGAGCAAATTAAAGATACAGTTCTTAAATTAGCAGCAACACCAAACTTGGCAGATAAATCTTGGGTTACATCACAATATGATCGCTATGTTCAAGGAAACACCATTCAATCACAACCGGATGATTCCGGAATGGTGCGCATTGATGAGAAGACAAACCTCGGTGTTGCAATTGCAACAGATGCCAATGCGAATTGGTCGTACTTAAATCCTTACGAAGGTGCGAAGTTAGCGCTAGCAGAAGCAGCTCGTAATATCGCAACGGCTGGGGCGAAGCCACTTGCAGTAACAAATTGTCTTAACTTCGGTTCACCTGAAGACCCAGGTGTAATGTGGCAATTTGCAGAAACCGTGCGCGGATTGGCTGATGGTTGTTTGGAAATGGGTCTGCCAGTTACTGGCGGAAATGTATCTTTCTATAACCAAACTGGTTCAGTTGCAATATTGCCAACTCCGGTTATCGGCGTACTCGGTGTTATCGATGATGTGCGCACACGAACTCCGATGAGCTTTGATCGTGCCGGCCTGGACCTTTATTTACTTGGAGATACTGCAGATGACATCGCGGGCAGCGAATGGGCGTATATGCATGGCCAGCGTGGTGGAAAGGCGCCAGTCGCTGATTTACAGCGCGAAATGCGTTTAATTGATCTGCTTGTTGCAGGACGCACTTCACAGATCTTCACTGCCGCACATGATTTAAGTCAAGGTGGCCTGAGCGCAACGCTTACCGAAATGGTGCTCCGCCATAACGTTGGTGCCGAAATTAAGATCGAAGACGTTGCAACAAATTTGATTTCAGAATCACCAGGACGCGTTGTGGTCGCTGTTGAGCCTGCCAAGGTTGATGCGCTACTTGCGCTGGCAGCACAGCAAAAGATTGCAATTACAAAAATAGGTAGTACCGGTGGATCCAGCTTGATAATCAATGGCGCAGATATTCCTTTAACCGAATTACGCAAGGCACATACCGAAACCTTCATTAAGTTATTTGGATAATGATGCGCGATCCCCAGATACTCGAAGAGGTAAAGCAAACCCTTGCTGTGCTCGTTGAGCGCTCACCTGGGCGAGCGATAGAAGTACGGATTCCACCTTATGCAGCAGTGCAATGCGGTGATGGCCCAACACATACTCGTGGTACTCCCGCAAATGTTATTGAGATGAACGCAGATACTTGGCTAGCGTTAGCCAAAGGTGAGCGCACATGGGCGGATGCAATGTCAGCCGGGTTGATCAACGCATCTGGTGCGCGTGCAGACTTAACTGAACTTTTGCCGATTAGGATTAAGCCATGACGCGCCGGCCCGATGGTTTGCTCAACCACAATGTTTTAGATGACGATAAAGCCCCGCAAGATGCTTGTGGCGTATTTGGAGTTTGGGCGCCAGGCGAAGAAGTTGCCAAGTTAACTTTTTATGGACTTTACGCTCTGCAACATCGGGGCCAAGAATCAGCAGGAATAGCAGCCAGCGATGGCGAGCGAATCTTAATTTACAAAGATATGGGCTTGGTTTCCCAGGTATTTACCGAAACCGATTTAGCAAGCCTGACTGGTGATTTAGCAATTGGCCATTGTCGATACAGCACTACCGGATCTAGCACTTGGGTCAATGCCCAACCAACGCTACGGCCTACTAAATACGGCACTTTAGCCCTGGCCCACAATGGAAATTTAACAAACACCGGAGATCTCGCCGAGATGGTGCAGAAACTCGAAGGTGATTCAGCAAAGAACAGTCGCGGTGCAACGACAGATACTGAAATCATGACCGCACTTATCGGGCTGCAAGATGAGAAGAATGTAGAAGCAAGTGCGATTGCAGTATTGCCAAAGCTAGAAGGAGCTTTCTCGCTTGTCTTTATGGACGAGAAGACTTTATATGCCGCGCGCGATCGCCATGGCGTGCGTCCGCTAGTAATTGGAAAGCTAGAACGCGGGTGGGTCGTTGCCTCTGAAACCGCAGCGTTAGACATTGTCGGCGCTGCATTTGTGCGCGAAGTAGAACCGGGCGAATTCTTGGCGATTAACGAAGATGGAATCCGTTCTCAAATGTGGGCAACTGCGGATCCCAAAGGATGTCTCTTCGAATATGTTTACTTGGCTCGCCCAGACACAACTATCGCTGGACAAGGCGTTCATGCAACTCGGGTGCGCATCGGAAAGCGTTTAGCGATTGAAGCACCTATAGAAGCAGATTTGGTCATCCCAGTTCCGGAATCTGGAACACCCGCGGCGATTGGCTACGCACAACAATCTGGAATTCCTTATGGCCTTGGCCTAGTTAAAAATTCTTATGTTGGTCGCACCTTTATTCAGCCATCACAGACAATTCGCCAACTCGGTATTCGCTTGAAGTTAAATCCACTGCGCGAAATCATTGAAGGAAAACGAATTGTTGTGGTTGATGATTCGATTGTCCGCGGAAATACACAGCGCGCAATTGTTCGGATGCTCCGAGAAGCTGGTGCGCTCGAAATCCATGTACGTATCTCAAGCCCACCGGTGGAATGGCCGTGTTATTACGGAATTGATTTTGCATCGCGTGCTGAGCTAATCGCAAGCGGTTTAGAAGTTGAAGAGATTCGCCGTTCAATAGGCGCTGATTCACTTAGTTATGTCTCACTTGAAGGCTTGATCGCTGCGACCACAATTGCAGAAGAGAAGCTATGTAAAGCGTGCTTTACTGGTAAATATCCGATTTCAGTGCCGACGGATATGTCAGAAGGAAAGATGCGTCTGGAGATCACCGAAACCGTGAAGAGTCCAGAGCGAGTACAAAATTGAGCACATACAAAGATGCCGGCGTCGATATCGATGCAGGTGATCGCGCCGTTGAATTAATGAAGGCATCAATCGCCAAAGCCACGCGCCCAGAAGTTATGGGTGGCATAGGTGGGTTTGCCGGGTTATTTGATGCCAGCGCGCTAAAGAAATTGCATAAACCACTTCTTGCCACATCAACTGATGGTGTCGGAACAAAGACTGAGATTGCTCGCCAGATGGGAATTTACGACACTATCGGTGAAGATTTAGTTGCAATGGTCGTTGATGATCTAGTTGTTTGTGGCGCAGAACCGTTATTTATGACGGATTACATCGCCGTTGGAAAAGTTATCCCGGAAAGAATTGCTGATATCGTAAAAGGAATCGCTAAAGGTTGTGAAAAAGCAAACACTGCTCTGATCGGCGGAGAGACAGCTGAGCATCCTGGTTTACTTAAAGAAGATGAATTCGATATTGCAGGCGCGGCCACCGGCGTTGTAGATGCAGAAAAACAATTGGGTTCTCATCGCGTAAAAGCGGGAGATGTAATTATTGCCATGCCGGCAAGTGGATTCCATGCCAATGGTTATTCATTGGTGCGACATATCTTGGCAACACAAAAGTTAGATTTGCAGAAGAAATATGAAGGGCTGACAAAAACGTTAGGCGAAATTCTCTTAACTCCAACTGAGATTTATACCCTTGATTGTTTAGCGTTAATTAAGGCCCAACCAGAAATGATTCGAACCTTTTCGCACATCACTGGTGGTGGATTGGCAGATAACACCGCCCGCGTGATCCCGGATGGGTTGATTGCAAAGTACGACCGAACAACTTGGGAAATTCCTGCAGAAATGAAATTTATGGCAGATGTGGCAAAAGTTCCGCAGGCAGATATGGAACGGACCTGGAATTGCGGAATCGGTATGGTTGCCATCGTGGATCCTGCGATCGCCGACCTGACCATCAGATCGCTGGCGGCGCGGGGGATGAAGGCTTGGTCGGCAGGCTTAATTCACGCTCAAAGTGGCCCAGGTGCGGCTGCTTTGGAAGGTAACTACCTGACGCGATAACCTACGCGCCTTGAGGAAAATAACTTTGGTAAGGAGGTCGCCCAATGGGTCGCGGCCGTGCAAAAGCTAAGCAAACAAAAGTAGCAAGAGATCTCAAGTACAACTCTCAGGAGATGGATCTTGATCGTCTTGCCAAAGAACTCCATGGCGAAGATCCATCCAATAAATCTCGCGATGACGACGATCCCTTTGCCGAAGGAAATTACATCCCGCGTGCTTAATTTCTCACGTGTAAGTTAATTGCTGTGAGACCAACTCCTTACGTTGCATCCCTTCGTATCTACGAACCACTTTCCGCCTTTGAACCGGCTGATCGTTTACGTTGGCAAGAGTTAAACGCTGATGAAAACTCAAAGCGCACCGAGCAGGAATTAGCACTGCGCCGTTTAGTTTTTCCTGAACCCCCAGCCGGACGTCCTGATGGTGCACACATTTTAGATATTGATGGTCTTCGTTATGTTTCACCTTGGTCGACAGCGACTCGGTGTTGGGCCGCGCTCGATGATTTCAAAGAGACTCTTCCGTCATCAGTGACTCCATTCTTTATTCCACAATCCTTAGAAGATGTAATAACTGCCGGAGTTGATTTGATGGAAGATCGCGTTCCACATATCTTGACTGAGAATTGGGTAATTCCTCCA
>WLQO01000067.1 GCA_009698295.1 Actinomycetota bacterium
ATGCAGCCATTAATTTCAGGACCGAATTCTTTGCACCAGTGACGGTTACTTCGCCTTTAAGGCTAGCGCCACCGACAATTCGGAAGCGGTCACTGCCTACGGTGCTCGAAGATGCCATAACCGAAGTCTACTTATAGGCTAGGGCCATGGTTAATTTAACGCGTATTTACACCAAGACCGGCGACGATGGCTCAACTTCTTTAGGAGATATGAGCCGTACCTCAAAGAACGATTCACGCCTTGAGGCATATGCCACAGTTGATGAAGCTAATTCAACAATTGGTGTTGTTATCGCAACCGATGAGTTAAGCGATGATGTACGCGCGCTTCTCATCCGGATCCAAAATGACCTTTTCGATGTCGGCGCTGATCTGTGTACACCAGTAATTGATGCACCAGCATTTGAACCGTTGCGTGTATTGGAAAGCCAAGTTACCTATTTAGAAGAGCAAATTGACAAGTACAACGCAGATCTTGAGCCGTTGCGCTCATTTGTTCTGCCTTCGGGAACGCCAGCGGCGGCACATTTACATGTAGCCCGCACCGTTGTTCGTCGCGCCGAACGTCGCACATGGGCGGCAATTCATGGCTTTGGTACTGGAGTAAATCCCTTGACTGCAAAGTATTTAAATCGCTGTTCTGACTTGTTATTCGTTTTGGCACGAGTTGCAAATAAGAAAATTGGTGACCAGCTCTGGGTTCCTGGAGCAAACCGCTAACTCTTTAAAATAGCGCGAGCGATTTTCTCATCGCGCGCAAAGACAAAGAGCCTTGGGCCATCTTTAGTCTGGGTCAACGTCGCTTTAATCTGTGCATTTACTAACTGCAGACGTAACATCTCGCCTTCAATATGGTTATTTGGAGAAGCGATTACGACCAGCGCACCGTATTCGTAATCTCTTCCAATTTTCGGAGTTCGCTCGATTACCGATTTTCCACGCGCAAAGGCCCATTTTAAAATCAAAGCCAAGATACCAACTGCAAAGAATCCACCAAAGCTAGTGAAAAATAAAGCGTTATTAATTCCTCCGAGCATTACTAACCAGATACCGCTTTATATTCAGTGTTAGGGAGCAGGTCTGGTGGATCGCTCTGATTACAGTCAGCGCTTATATTAGAAACAATATGTCCCACGCCAATTGGTTCTGTAGTAATCAATAAGACGGTGACTATTTTCACGCCAGCGCTTCCGGGAACTGAAGTTGTGATCTTTCCAAAAGTCTTTAAAGTCCGATCTTTACTTGATGTTGCCCCGACTACATCAGCAGTTACTTGCCACCAGCGACAGCCCATATCGGAAGCGACTAAGACTGCTCCGCAAGTAAATTTTTTACAGCTTTCTACTCGAGAAGAAAGTGCAGATTTTGCGGATAAAATTCCAACTACCTCTTTCGCTGTTGGTACCTTCAAATATAACTTGGTCTCACCGAGTGGATCAGTTTTAAAGCCAGCAGGTGGCCATTTTGGAGATGGTGAAGGCGACACCTTGCTATTGTTATTTTTCTTCTTTTTCTTCTTCTTAACTGGTGGCTTCTTAACCGGAGCTTTCTTTACTGGAGCCTTCTTGGTAACGCTCGCCTTTGGTGTTGGCGTCGGGCTCTTCGTTGCAGCAGTTGCGGGGGCCACTGATAAAGCCAGTCCAAAGGCCAATGCCAGCGCTAACTTCTTAGATCTAATCACTTCTGTTGGTCCCACTTAAAGGTGCGAATTGAGATAAATAACCCAGCGATAAACCAGGCGAGAATAATTATGAAAGTACGACCAGTTTCCCAACTTCCAGCAACTTCGCGTGCGGCAAAAGAATCAGGCAAGAAGACAGAGCGCATACCTTGGGTCATCCATTTAAGCGGAAAAATCGCTGCTACTTGCTGCATCCAAGCAGGCAGATCAGTGAAGACAAAGAAGACGCCGCTGAAGAATTGCAGAATAATCACAACGGGTGAAACAACTGCTGATGCTCCACGGCCGCTCTTGGGAATTACCGAGAAAGCGATTCCGAGTGAAGTAGATGCGGCACTCCCCAGCAGAATTAACCAAGTAAAGGTCAACCATTTCGCGGGATCAGTTGGAAGATTTACACCAAAGAATACGATTCCGGCAATTAGCAGCAAGAAGACTTGAGCAACCATTGTTGCAAAAACGACGATGACTTTGCCGATGAAATAACTAGCTGCCGGCATCGGTGTGCCACGTAATCGTTTTAGCGTTCCGAAGTCGCGTTCCACGGGGATCATGATCGCCAATTGTTGAAAACCAGTGTTTACCAAGCCTGATGCAATCATTCCTGCAACAAAATATTGACTAAAAGTTACGCCATCGGTCAACTCGTTGGTAAAGACAGAACCGAATATGCCGAGCAACATAATTGGAAATGCCAGAGTAAATACGACAGATTCGCGTTGGCGCAAGAACTGTTTTATCTCCAAACCACCGCGGGCAATTCCGATGGTTAGAGCGCTCGGAACTTTATTCTGAGCCATCAGCGCCTCCAATCATTTCTAAGTAAATATCTTCAAGTGAAGCGCGCTTGACTGTGAGTTCTGGGATCTCATCTTTATAAGTCTCGGTGAGTTTGCGGATTAGCGCCGTTGGATTATCAGTGCGCTCTGCTTGTGCTCCTTTTTCACTCAGCCATGAGACTGTTGCAAGTGATGTAGCGCGACCACCCAAAAGAGCAGGCGTAGCAACTTCAACAATTTTGCCCTGATTAATTACCGCAACGCGATCTGCTAAAGCCTCCGCCTCATCTAAATAATGTGTGGTCAAGACAATTGTGGTCCCGCTATCACGCAGACTCTTTATTAGCGCCCAAAATGCGCGACGTGCTTCGGGATCAAAACCAGTTGTTGGCTCATCTAAAAAGAGAAGTTCGGGAGAGCCGATAATTCCGAGGGCAACGTCTAGGCGGCGACGCTGACCACCAGATAAAGTGCGAATCAAGGCGCTTGATTTTTCGTCTAGCCCCACATCTTGAATAACTTCGTTTACATCGCGTGGATTTGAATAATACTTAGCAAAGTGCGCAACCGTGTCCTTTACAGATAAATCACCGGCATCTGATGTTGATTGCAAAACGATTCCAATTCGATTGCGCCAGATGCGACCGGCTTCTCCTTTTATAGCGGGGTCGGTGTTTAAGACTGAAACTTCACCGCTATCGCGAGCGCGAAAACCTTCTAGGATTTCAACGGTAGTTGTCTTTCCTGCACCATTTGGACCAAGCAAAGCGAAGATTTCACCGCGTGCAATCGTTAAATCAATTCCAGCAACAGCCTGGGTGGATCCATAGCTCTTCTTCAGGCCACGGACAGATATCACACTGCCCAAATCGCTCATATGGCTACCTTGCCACATTGTTGGCAAAAGTGCGAGAAAATACCTTCATGAGCCCGCGCCGCAACTTTCCGAAGGGTCGTCGGCCAAAGAGTGAAGATCGCGATATTTCTACATCAAATCAAACTGTAGAAGAGCATGCAGATGGCGATTTCATTGTTCGCAAGATCACAGGATCTAGTTCTAATAAACCATATCGTTGCCCTGGTTGCGATCAAGTAATTCCGATGGCAACTCCACACACTGTTGCTTGGATGGTGGGTGAAGAAGATAACCGCCGACATTGGCATAACGCATGTTGGGCCAAACGAAATAACCGCCGGCCAAATACAGAGCGCACACGAAATGCGCCTCGTTTTTAGTTTTTAATTAATTATTTATTTAACCAAGCCGCCCATTTAATAAACGCGTCAAAGTCACTATTAATTTATCGTTCCCCTTTGTGCGCTTAAAACTCGTGAAAGCAATTGGTAATTGGAAACGGGCACGCACCACGGTACGAGGGTATGTAAATTCCAAGATTCCTTCAGGGCCATGGATACGTCCGTAACCACTATCTTTCACGCCACCAAATGGCACTGATGCAATAGCCGCAAATGAAATAGTTGAGTTGATAGCAACCATCCCGCAATGAAGTTGGCGCGCGATTTTCTTTCCTTGGCGCTTTGACCATATAGAAGAACCAAGGCCGTAACGTGAAGCATTTGAAAGCGCCACCGCTTCATCCATCGATTTAACTCTATTGATGGCAATTGTCGGTCCGAAAGTTTCTTCGAGCATTGCCGTTGAATTTTCAGGAACATCTAGCAAGATCACTGGCTCAACAAATGGCGCTTTAACGGAGTCAGATCCGCCGAGTGCGGCTTTGGCACCTTTGGCTAGCGCATCATCGATATGGCCCTGAATTACATTTATCTGCGAAGGCATCGTCGCAGGTCCGTAATTACCAACACCAGGTGCGCCAGGATGAATCTTGCGGGCAACCTTTAACGCTTCCTCGATAAATTTATCGGCAACGCTTTCATGAACATAAACACGTTCAGCACCAATACAAGTTTGTCCAGCGTTGGACATCGCTGACCAAATGGTGGCATCGGCAGCACGTTTGATATCAGCATCAGCAGCCACGATTACGGGATCTTTTCCGCCACATTCAAGGACAACAGGTGTCATAGTCGTTGCACATGTTGCCGCCACTAATTTGGCGGTACGAGTTGAGCCGGTAAATGCCAACTTATCTACGCCACTTTCGCATAGATCTTTTCCGGTTGCGCCAAGTCCAGTTATGCAGATGAAGATATCTGCAAATGGAGCAACTTCAGCGAAAGTTTTTGCTAAAACGGTTCCAACGCCAGGTGTGTATTCACTCGGCTTAAAGACCACCGTATTTCCGGCGGCAAGTGCGTAAGAAATAGAACCCATTGGCGTAAAGATTGGATAGTTCCAGGGACCGATAACTCCAACGACACCAACCGGTGAACGCTCAACTGTTGCAGACATATTTGCCATCAAAGCACCAGGGGAGCGATGAGAAGTTCGCATTACGCCTTCGGCGTGACGAGCAGCCCAACCTAAGTGACCAACTGCAAGCGAAGCTTCCAATTTTGCATCGCTGACTGGCTTACCGGTCTCGCGCGAAACTATTTCAGTAATCTCATCTAGCTTTGAAATTAATAAATTACTCCACTGAAGCAAAATTTTACGACGCCCTTTAAATCCAAGGCTCTGCCAGGCCAGGGAAGAGGCACGGGCTTTGGCAACCGATGCGCGCACTTGTTCACGGTCAGCGATTGGGTAATCTGCAATAACTTCGCCAGTAACTGGATAGTGCGATGCAAATGTTGCGTTGGATAAAGTGGTCATGGGCAAAGACTAGACTCTCCTGTATGTCGCAGCCAGTACGCCCGAGCACTATTTTGCCGGCGCAGCGCACACCTTTCACCGTTACTACAGGAGATGGTGAGAAATTAATTGGTGAGGTTGCAGCACCGCTAGCGGGCTATACCGGTGCCATCCTCTGCTTACATCCTCTTCCAACTGCTGGCGGAATGATGGATAGCCATGTTTATAAAAAGGCGGCTAATCGATTGCCAGCGATGGCAGGTATTGAAGTAATTCGCTTTAATTCACGTGGAACAAGTAGCGAAGCCGGAACAAGCACTGGTCAATTTGATAATGGCGTTGCCGAACACTTTGATGTCGAAGCGATGATGACGTATTGCTTAGATACTTTGAAGTTGGAAAATCTGTGGGTGGTCGGTTGGTCTTTCGGAACAGATTTAGCGCTGCGTCACGCCAAAGATCCAAGAGTAAAAGGGCTAATTCTTTTATCACCACCGCTTCGCACATCTGAAATTAGTGATCTGCAATGGTGGGCCAAAGATGGACGTCCGGTGACTGCCTTAGTTCCAGAATTCGATGATTATCTACAACCACCAGAGGCGAAAGTTCGCTTTGCGCCATTGACCCAGATTAAAATAATTCCAGTAGAAGGCGCAAAGCATTTATGGGTGGGAGAACCGGCAGTCCATCGAGTTTTAAGTGAGATTAGCGAGATTATCGCCCCAGAACGGTTGCCTTTACCGACCGAAATTTAGAGAGTCATTCCAATTTCTACAAAGCTACATTAAGGTAAATCTATGAAACCAGTAAAAATCGCTGATTATGGAATTACCGAGGAATTCGGTTATCTCCCGACATACGATCCAGCAAAAAACCTCTCTGCAGGAAATGAAGAGTGGGATCAATTCGGTAGAGATATACCTAAGTTACTTATGTCCAGTGATTTCCGTAAGCGCGTTACTGAACTGCCAGATTTCAAAGTTTCGGCTTTAAAAGGCGATGCGGAAATCCAGCGCGCGATGCTGGTTCTAAGTTATATCGGTCAGTCTTATCAATGGAGCGATGTAAAACCTGCTACCACTTTGCCAAAGAAACTTGCTTTACCTTGGTATGAAGTTGGAAAGCTAGTCGG
>WLQO01000068.1 GCA_009698295.1 Actinomycetota bacterium
AATTACTGGCGTTGCTTTAGGCACGGCAACAATTTCTGCCTATCAGCAGCCAGCTGGCAAATATGGGCAGTCAAATACTTTGCAAACTACTATCACGGTTAAAGCGGCACCAGTTGTTAAACCAACGCCGACTCCAACGGCGAGCCCGACTCCAACACCAGCGCTCGTTCCAAAAGTCACCGCTACCTTGGCTAAGCGCGTTCTCTCGATAAAAGTGTCTAATGCAGGAAGCGCTTCGGTCGTTGCGATGATTGATTCCAAAATCGTAAAAGTTGGACAGAATACGGTTACTGCTGGCAAGCGCAAAGTAAGTGTATTTGTTGCTGGAAGATTAATTTATTCACACACATTTACGGTGAAATAAATTAATCGATCTTCCAACCATCTTTAATCGGACCTAAATCAACTCCAGCTGCTGCGTGGTTACTCTCTTCACCACGTTGCATTTGGGCAGCATGAGCGGTGTTATGCCAGCGCTCTTCAATCTTTCCGTAGCGCCAAAGAAGCAAGGCAGTGGTCCAAACAACTGCAAATGCGCCCACGATGAAGTACCCGGCGCTATTTAAGTTAAAGGCAAGGGCGTAATCCCAAAAACCACCAGTTAGCTTGAGTTGGTTAGCAATTACTTGGCAGATTTCTAGGCCACCAACAAAGAGAGCAACTGCGACGGACAAACCAGTGATGATGATGTTGTAGTAAACCTTGCGAACAGGTTTGGAAAATGCCCAACCGTAAGCAAAGTTCATAAATGAACCATCGATTGTATCCAGCAAACTCATTCCGCCAGCAAAGAAAAGCGGCAGAGAAATAATTGCCCACCAAGGAAGCCCAGCGATTACAGATGAACCGGCCAGAACTAGCAATCCAATTTCCGTCGCCGTATCAAAACCAAGTCCAAAGAGAATACCGAGTGGATACATCTTCCAACTCTTATCAATTCGACGAGCAATTGGACCAAAGAAGCGCATTAACAATCCACGTGAATTTAAATGCTTTTCAAGTTCTTCTTCGTTATACAAACCTTTGCGCATCTTCATAAATACGCCGACTATAGAAACCAAGATTACTAAATTAAGAATTGCAATTAACATTAAGAATGTTCCCGAAATAGTCGTTCCAATAAGTCCGGTGTAATGGTGAAGCGATGAATTCTCATCTTTTAATTGCGATCCCAAAGCTTTAATTCCAAAATTTAGAAGTATCGCTAAAGTTGCGACCACCGATGAATGACCGAGTGAGAAGAAGAATCCGACCGCCAGAGGACGTTGACCTTCTGACATCAATTTTCTAGTCGTGTTGTCAATCGCGCTAATGTGATCGGCATCGAAGGCATGGCGCATTCCTAAGGTGTATGCGAGCGCAGCTGTACCCCAACCAAATAAAGTCCCATCGGCGAGTTCGTAATTTCCACTGGTGGCTTGCCACATCAAGAGCGCGCCTGCGATATGCAAGAAGGCGATAAAGCCGAACATGGCAGCCATTCGGCGCCACTCATCGCGTGTTAGCCGCTCGCGCAGGGGAATGCGCGGTGCTTGCCTAACGATCGTATTCATTGGGCTCCTGAGGGGGTATTCCTAGATGCGAATCATTCGCAAGAAGCCAAGAATAACCGAGGCTAGTTGGACCTGTCCACGCGAAAATCCTTGCTCACGACTTACGAAATTGAGAGAGATTTCCGCGCTTTTCAGAGTATGTTCACCGTAATTCACCGTAAGCCGGCACGAGAAAATGACACGGGGGTATCGATGAGCGAAGATGATGGCCAAGACGAGCTCGTATCAGAGGAAATGCTCTGGGATCGAATACCGGAAGTACACGGTGCCGATCGCGCAAATACTTATTACGAACTCTCCGCCCGAATCTTTGCTCGCGGTCAATATGACGAAGCGTTAGCGCTCGCCGAAACCGCTCGCGACATCTTCTCTGAACTCGGTGCAACTGAATCTAGTGAAGGACTTGCCCAGGCTTACTCTGCAATTGGTTACAACTTAAATCAACTCAAGCGCATGGATGAAGCCGCTTCTGCAATGAGCAAAGCCGTGGAAATTTTGCGTGAAAGCAAATCTCCACTGTCGCTAGAACTTGCCTGCACATTAGGCGAGTGGTGGTATGCCTCAAAGAACTTTGAAAAAGTTGTCGAGATTATGGATGAATGTGCTCAAGAACATCTTGTCGACGGCAATCAAATTGGTGCAGCAAATGATTTACATCTACTTGGTTGTGCTTATCGCGAATTGAAGAATTACGATTTAGCGATCTCAACTTTTAAAGAAGCACGTTTAATTTTCAAGACTGAGAAAGAAGTAATTCAAGTGGCGCGGTGCGATCAGAAAATTGCCTCTTGTTATGTAGAAATTGGTGATGGCGAGAAAGCGCTAGAAGCAGCGCGTAAAGCAATCGATGTATTTGAAACTGGTCACGACCACCGCCGCGAGACTTTTGCCCTCTTTGAATATGGCAAAGCAGAAATCTTGATCGGCAAATTAGATGATGGTTTGGCAACACTTGATGGCGTATTACAAATCATCTCTGAAGATGAGCCTAAAGACTTCGAATTAATCGTCGATATTGAAACTCGCATGTCAACGGTCCTGCGCAACCTTGGCCGAATGGATGAAGCGGACGAGATCGATCGTCGGCTAATTGCAGTGCGCGAAGCGATGGAAGATGTTCCTGCTCCAACCGACTTAGGTGACTAGTTCGCGCTTCTAATGTGCATGGCCGCCAAAGTAATTGCACCTGTAATCGCGCCAACTGCTGCGATGAGCAAAGGTATCTGAAGCGCTCCTTTGCTCCACGCCAATCCGCCCCAGATTCCAGCAGCTAATACCGCAAAACTCATGCACGCCTGATAAACACCTTGCGCATATCCGCGGTTGTTGGAATCGCTAACTTTTGCAATCCAAGCCTTGCCAACTCCATCAGTAAGGGCAGGAAATATTCCGTAAATCGCTATCGCCAGAATCGCGACTTGATGGCTTTGGCTTGAACCAAGTAAATAATAAGCGATAGCAAAAGCAGTTAGACCAAAGGCATAAACGATCTTGGGTGAAAGTTTGTCAGCTATCAAGCCACCAGGATAGGCAGCAATTACAGTAACTACGCTAAATAACATATAAGAAAGTACAACTCCTTGGGTTGAAAATCCAATATCGTGCAAGCGAAGAAGCAGAAGTGCATCCGGGATATTAGTCAATTGAATTAAAGTTAAAAGAATTATGGTGCGCTTAAGTGGTTTTGAAAGTGGCAATCGCTCAGCGCGCGCTACTTGAGGTACTTCTTTACTATTTTTTATGAAACTATCTCGAACAAAGAGCGTCAAAATTGCAGAAATAACTGCCGGAATTAAAGCCCATGCCGCAACGGCCCGGACATTTCCGTTGAGAAGCGCCAATCCAATTAGTGCAAGCCCTGGTCCAATAACTGCGCCGATATTGTCTCCAGTGCGGTGAAAGCCAAATGCTTTTCCAAAATCTTTGCTGTCAACCGAATCTGCAATAAGCGCATCGCGCGGTGCACTGCGCATACCTTTGCCAATTCGATCAGTAATTCTTCCGAAGAAAACAAGTGGCCAAGAAGTGGCAACAACGATGAAAGCTTTACCAACTCCGGCAAGTGAATAACCCGCCACAACAAATTTCTTTCTGCCCAATCTGTCGCTGGCACCGCCTGATAATAATTTTGTAAATCCTGCTGCTGCTTCGGCGCAACCTTCAATCAAACCAAGGGCAAGTGGCGCTGCGCCAATAACGCCGGTAAGCAGAATTGGAAGTAATGGAAAGAGCAGTTCGCTAGCAGCATCTTGCGCTAAGGAAACAAGCGTGAGAATTATTAGATTGCGGGTTAGCCAACGTTTCATCATTTTGGAAGGTGCTGCAGCGCCCAGTGGTACATCGCGATTGCGCCGGCAGCGGATGCGTTCATAGAACGAGTCGACCCGTACTGTTGAATCGCATATAAAACTTCACAGGCCGCAATTCCTTCATCAGACATTCCTGCACCTTCTTGCCCAAAGAGAAGGACGCAAGATTCAGGCAGTTGTGAGCCCTCAAGTTGCTTAGAAGATGGAACGTTATCTATTCCGATAATTGGTAAATCATTTTCTTTACACCAACTAGCAAAATCGGCGATTGTTGGGTGATGTATCACTCTCAGGTATTTATCAGTAACCATAGCCCCGCGCTTATTCCAGTCGCGCTTTCCAACTATATGAACGGCAGAAACATTAAATGCATTTGCAGTGCGGACCACTGATCCGATATTTAAATCATGCTGCCAGTTTTCAATAGCGATATGTAATTTATGTCGCTTGGTATCTAAATCCGCAACTATCGCCTCTACTGACCAATATCTGTAATGATCTAAAACATTTCGGCGATCACCATTTTCCAGCAGTTCTGGGTCAAATTGTGGTCCCGTTGGCCATGGTTTTTCGTGAGGCCCTACTCCGACAACTGGAAAAAATTCTCCTGGACCAATCGTGGCAGGTGTATTAATTTCCATATGCGCACTCTAAACTTAATAAGGGTTAAACGCTAGAAAGGGCAAAATACTATGAAGGCAGCATTTCTAATCGCCTATATCGCACATATGTTGGCAATTGCTGGAATCCTCGGATTGCTCTTACATCAATGGAACAAGAGCCCCCGCAAGCTTTCTCCCGGTGTACTGCATAGCGCTGCAACGGCGCTAATTGCTGGTCTTGTCATGGTGGGTTCTTTCACGGCAGCAAAACCTGATGAGACGCTAAATCATACGAAAATAGGGATAAAGCTTCTCGTGGTTCTCATAATTCTTGGCATCAGTTATTTAAATTTGAAGAAGAGCGAACTCAAGAAGAACGTTTGGCTCTTGCTTCTTGGATTAACACTGCTCAATATCGTCATCGCGACTACCTGGCACTAACCAAAAGTGATGAAACGGTTTTTGGGGTTTTACGCTGCCATTCTTTCAGCAAGTTTATTGGCGATTCCAAGCGCCTCTGCAATTGATCCCGCTTCTGCAGTAAATGTATTTGCAAAATTAGCCATTGCTCCCGAACTTCGAAATCCATCGGTCTCGCTAATTGATTTAAGTACCGGAAAAGTAGTCTTTGAATCCAACGGAGATTCACAACGCAAACCAGCATCGCTTATGAAATTGCTTTCAGCATCTGCCACCATTAAGTATTTGGATCCCGAGAAAGTCTTCGCTACTTCAATTTCGTTAGGAACCGAAACTAATTCGATTGTTATTGATGGCGAGTTGGATCCGTGGATGTCTACTAATAGCGTGGTCGCCGAAAGGATGCACAGAACTTCCCTTTATGGCATTGCCTCAAAAGGCCTGCGAGCAGCCAAGAAAAAATCAGAAGGACCACTTAAGAAATTGCAGGTTTATTACAACGATATTTATTCTGGCGAGGTTGCAGCTATCAAGGCTTACTACAAAAAGTTAGGGGTAACTGCAACTTTTGTGAAAGTAAGCGATGCGAAAGCCAAATCAATTTCTGGAGATCAGATTGTTTATTCAACTTCACCGACTGTGAATGAAATTATGATCTGGTTTCTGTTGTGGAGTGATAATGTGATTTCAGAACGCATGGCGCGAATTGCTGCTAAAGCTTCTGGTCATGAATTTAGCGATAAAGGCGTGGCAAAAATGTTCGATAAAGTACTCACTGAAATAGGTATTGACCCATCAAAAATAATCGTTAAAGATGCCAGTGGCCTTTCGCGCGAAAATAAAGTAACGGCAAACCTTTTAGCCCAACTTCTATATAAATTTCACTCAGATCCAGCATATGCAAAGGTAATCGAAGGGCTACCTATCGGAGGAAAAACTGGGACCATGCGCAATCGCTTTGTTAAAACTGCTCCTAAAGCTATCGGTTTAGTTAAAGCGAAAACCGGAACACTTACAGGAACGGTCAGCATGGCGGGCTATGCACAATCTGGCGATCGTGAATACGCATTCGTAATTATCGCGGATGAACTCAAAGGAACCAGAGCGGCAAGTGCGGTAGCGCGCAATTCATTGGATCGTTATCTTGCAAAGATAGCGGCACCGCTGCTGACGTTAAATGGTGAAACTGCAACTACATCGACTAATTAAAAACTTTAGTCGTCTTCGCCTTCATAATCTTCATGCTCACCACGACCTTCATGCTCACCACGACCTTTGCGTTCATCGTCTCCACCGTTCTTAGGCAGTGTTGATATTCCAGGTTGTTTTGGTGCAATTGGATTTGCTTTAGGCGCTGGAGTTACTTGTGCTGGTTTGCTCGTATCAGGAG
>WLQO01000069.1 GCA_009698295.1 Actinomycetota bacterium
GTCTTGTTACAGATCCTGGCGATCGTCCAATTCGCGCGGAAGATCTTGAAGTTGGCGCTGTAGCGCAGACCCTTCCTGAAATTAAAGCAGGAGCACATCGTGCGCTCTCTGATATCGGAAAAGATGCGGTCCTATTAATTCGTTTGCGCCCTGAAGAATTTAATCTGGATGCCGAACGTCTATCTTGGACACACGAAGGCATCATCGCTTTCTCAAAGATTTGTTCACATATGGGCTGTGCCGTTGCACTGTACGAACAGCAAACAAAGCACTTGCTCTGCCCTTGCCACCAATCTACTTTCGATGTTACTCGTGCGGCAAAAGTTATCTTCGGACCAGCTGCTCGCCCACTACCTCAACTCGCGATAACAGTAGATTCCGAGGGATACTTAATCGCAAAAAAACCATTTACCGAACCGGTAGGACCTAGCTTCTGGGAGCGCTCATCATGACAGCACGGGAAAGAATCGCAGGCAACGTCGCCAATTACGTTGATGAAAGAACTGGCGCCGCCGCATGGATGAAGAAGAATCTCAACAAAGTCTTCCCTGATCACTGGTCATTCCTGCTAGGCGAGATCGCGCTTTACTCATTTATTATCTTGTTGCTATCTGGAACTTTCTTAACTTTCTGGTTCGATCCTTCACAACGTGAAGTTATTTACGAAGGTAATTACGCACCGCTCGAAGGCCTAAAGATGTCAGCTGCGTACGCATCAACTCTGCATATCTCTTTTGAGGTACGCGGTGGTTTGTTAATGCGTCAAATTCACCACTGGGCTGCACTCATCTTCATGGCTGCAATTGTTGTGCACTTGATGCGCGTTTATTTCACCGGCGCATTCCGCAAGCCGCGTGAATTTAACTGGATCATCGGCGTCGGCCTGCTGACTCTAGGTATCGTAGAAGGTTTCCTTGGTTATTCACTGCCAGATGATTTGCTTTCCGGTACTGGTATCCGAATTGCAGAAGCGATTATTCAAGCCCTCCCCTTGGTTGGTTCCTACCTAGCCTTCTTCGCTTTCGGTGGCGCATTCCCTGGTGAAGCATTTATTCCACGAATTTACACAGTCCACGTTCTGCTCCTTCCGGGTGCATTCCTTGCCTTGATTACCATCCACTTAATGTTGGTTTGGTATCAAAAGCACACCCAATATCCAGGACCTGGGCGTACAGAAAAGAATGTTGTTGGCTATCCACTTCTGCCGGTTTACATGGCTAAAGCAGGCGGATTCTTCTTTATCGTCTTTGGCGTTACCGCATTTCTTGGCGCCGTCGCATCTATCAACCCAATTTGGTTATATGGCCCTTACACACCAGGACAAATTTCAGCTGGTTCACAACCCGATTGGTATATGGGTTGGCTCGATGGCTTAGTTCGCATGTCACCGCCACTTGAAACACACGCCTTTGGGCATACGATCTCTTGGAATATTTTAATTCCAGGGCTAATCGTTCCCGGAATTTTATTTACTGGCATGGCTTTATATCCATTTATCGAAAGTTGGATAACTGGTGATAAGCGCGAACATCACTTGCTCGATCGTCCGCGAAATGTGCCAAATCGCACCGCACTTGGCGTTATGTCTCTTACCTTCATGCTGGTAGCGCTGATCAATGGCGGAAATGACATCATTGCAACTACTTTCCACTTAACTATTAATCAGATCATGTGGTTCTCTCGTATAGCAATCTTTGTACTTCCACCACTTGCCTTCGTTATCACCAAGCGTTTATGCCTGTCTCTGCAGCGCGCTGATCGCGATCTCGTACTTCACGGTCGCGAAACCGGTCGCCTGGTGATGATGCCGCATGGTGAATTTGTAGAAGTCCACGAGCCAATTTCGCCTGAAAAGGCTTGGTTGTTGACCCAACATGAACAGAGTCCAGCGCTAGAACTCGGTGAGAACGATTCACGCGGTGTGCGCCGCCCAGGAGTTCTTAAAAATAAGTTACGCGCTCGTATGAGTAAGGCCCATGCTGTCGCTGTACCAAAGGTAACTGGCGATGATCTCAAAGAGATCGAACACCACTAACTCTCGCAGATCGCCTTAAGTTGGACCAAGCTTTTCGCCATCCACTTTGGATTGCGTTCCAGTGCTCCTGTTGCATTTAGCCATTTAGCTGCAAACCAAGGAATATCTGTCGCATCGAATTTTTCGGTTACTTGCGTCTTTCCATTACCGAGATCCACCAACTCGTAATTCCAGGTCCACTTCATCAAATGGCACCAAGAGATATTGCGACCTTCGTCAAAGGCAACGACAGTATTAGTAATGCGATAAGGAACCTTAATCTTCATCGCCATTCCAAATTTTGCACCTAGGTACAGACGAACCGGCCCAGAAATACTTCCTTGCAGAGTTCCTGATCCATCGAAGAGCGAGTGGCACCTTGGGTCTGCCAGCAGATCAAAGATCTGCTGCGCAGGAGCAGCGATGACAATTCGCGCCGCTGTGGTGCGCGGCAAGCCAAGTGAGAGTATTTCGGCCCGAACTTTATCCATGGCGATAATCTAGAGAAAGAAAGGCTCAGTGAGAAGAGTTCTCAGGAAGCGGCTTCTCATATTCTGTAACAAAACCAATGATGCTAATGATTAGCGCACCTAGTGAGATCAGTGTTAGCCACCAACCGATTACCAGCGAGATACCCATGGACATAGCGCTTAAGGCCACTGGAAGCGGCCACCATGAATGTGGGCTATAGAAACCTAACTCGCCAGCGCTATCAGCAATTTCAGCGGTAGCGCGATCCTCGGGAAGATCGTGACCGATTCGCTTAGCGGTAAACCAGATATAGAAACCGACCATACCTGCTAGACAGGCGGCCAGAATCATTCCGGTAATACCTACCGCTTCTCCACCAACGTAGTAATAAACAATTGCCATGATGACATAAAAAATTGATAGGCCTACAAAGAGGCGCCAATTAGTTTTCATTAATGACCTTCTGTCTTAATGTGTGGATGATGTAAATCAAAGGCAGGTCGCTCAGAACGGATTCGCGGCATTGTTAAGAAGTTATGGCGCGGAGGCGGACATGAAGTCGCCCATTCAAGGGACGAACCGTAGCCCCAAGGATCATCGCAATTTACAAGTGGGGATTTACGGGTAATCCAAACATTCACAAAGAACGGGATCATCGACAGAGCTAATAACGCCGAACCTACAGTTGAGATCATATTCATGCCGGTAAATCCATCAGTTGCCAAATAATCTGCGTAACGACGTGGGAAGCCCTTGATTCCGAGCCAATGTTGAATCAAGAAAGTTGTATGGAAACCGATAAAGAGAGTCCAGAAGTGAATCTTGCCAAGTCGCTCATTTAACATTCGACCAGTCATCTTTGGCCACCAGAAGTAGAAGCCGGCGAACATTGCAAAGACCACTGTGCCAAAGAGTACGTAGTGGAAGTGCGCGACGACGAAGTATGAAGCTGATACGGCGAAATCAAGTGGTGGTGAGGCCAGAATGATTCCTGTTAATCCACCAAATAAGAAGGTGACTAAAAATCCCATGACCCAGAGCATCGGTGTCTCAAAAGTTACGTGGCCACGCCACATTGTGCCGATCCAGTTAAAGAATTTAACACCGGTTGGAATACCAATAAGGAAAGTCATAAACGAGAAGAACGGCAGCAGAACTTGGCCGCTTGCAAACATATGGTGGGCCCAAACAGCAACGGAGAGCGCTGAAATTGCGATAGTTGCGGCAATCAAACCTTTATAGCCAAAGATTGGTTTGCGGCTAAACACCGGCAAAATTTCAGTTGCGATTCCAAAAAATGGCAGCGCCAAAATGTAAACCTCGGGGTGCCCGAAGAACCAGAACAAGTGTTGCCACAACATCGCTCCACCGTTGGCTGGATCAAAGAGATGCGAACCAAATAAGCGATCTGATTCCAAACCAAGAAGTGCCGCAGCAAGCGGAGGGAATGCAAGAAGTACAAGAATGGATGTCAGCAGCACGTTCCAAGAGAAGATTGACATGCGGAACATCGTCATTCCAGGTGCGCGCATTGTGAAGATTGTTGTAATGAAGTTAACGCCACCCAAAATTGTGCCAAGTCCAGAAACCGCAAGTCCAATAACCCATAGATCTCCGCCAATGCCTGGCGTGTAAGTCGAGTTCGCCAATGGTGCATATGCAGTCCAACCAAATGAAGCTGCTCCTCCTGGCGTTAAAAATCCTGCAACAGCAGTGATGCTGCCAAAGGTAAATAACCAAAATGACAACATATTTAACCGTGGGAAGGCCACATCGGCTGCGCCAATTTGTAGCGGCATGATCACATTCGCAAAACCAACAAAGAGTGGAGTCGCGAACATCAAAAGCATGATCGTTCCGTGCATGGTAAATATCTGGTTGTACTGCTCGTTGCTCAAAAATTGCATACCTGGGCGCGCTAATTCCGCGCGAAGGAATAAGGCTAATAAACCGCCGATTAAGAACCACATGAAGGTAGATATCAGGTACAGATACCCGATTGTCTTGTGGTCAGTTGAAGTAATCCACTTTACAAAGTTCTTACCTTTTGCTGAAGGCGCAGGTGGTGCCACATCAACGCTTGGACGTTCTGCATAAGTTGTCATGCTGTACTCGCCTTCAGAGTTTCGAGATATGCCTTGTATTCAGTTGGGGTCACAACTTTTACACTGAAAATCATTTGCGCGTGATTGCGTCCGCAGAGAATGTTGCAACGCCCAGGATAAGTACCGAGTTTATTTGCAGTGAACTCTAAATGGTTGGTTACACCTGGCAAATTCTGCATTTGAATCATAAAAGCGGGAATCCAAAAACCGTGTACAACATCGTTTGAGGTGATTGTGTAGCGAACTTTTTCACCCAGTGGGACATAAAGCGTTGGTGGCATTGCCGGAGTACCTGTGACTACCGCTTTTGCGCCAGCTTCTGGGTAGGCAAACTGCCAAGACCATTGAATACCCTCGACCTTTATTTCATGTTTATAGGAAGTTGTCTTCTCAACAATTTTTGTCTCTTTAACCGCCGTGAAATAGAAGAGAACGGCGACGATAATAAATGGGATAACCGTGTAAGCAATTTCAACCGGTACGTTGTACTGGGTCTGCTTTGGAAATTCACCTTTGCTTACCTTGGCTCGGTGAAATACCGCGGGCCATAAGATCAAAATTAAAGTGAAAACTCCGACGACTCCAGCTGCGATCCAAGCACCTTGCCAGAGCGAGAGTGAAACGTCATTTACGCTAGAAAGTCCTTCTTCGAATCCAAGCCCAGATACTTTTGCGCAACCAGTCAAAGAGAAGGCAAGCGGCGCTAAAAGTAAAGCCCGTAAAAATGGGCGGCGTTGTTTAACAGACATGCGCCTAAGGATAGTGCCGTATTTCCCTCATTTACGCATTGACTAGTAGCGTTCGCGGGGTGGTTCCAGTCACAGGAAATTTTCAAGCAGAGACAGCACTCAATCCGCTGGCTCAACAGGCGCTCATGGCTGCCTTCGAATCTGGCTGGGCCGACCCTAAAAAGATAGGGCAGCAGCCCAACCAAGCAGCTATTTTGCGCAATAACGCGATCGAATCTTTAGCGCATCATTTAAAAGTAACTCCAGATCAAATTGAGATTACTGGAGAGGTTGGCCTTAGCTATTTTCTCTCCCTCGCCGGTTTTCTGACTCTCGACAAGATCCTCCATTATGGAGCTGGGGATCGCAGCGGTGTGATTGCAACGGTCCGTTCTCATCAAGGGGCCACCAATGAGATTGCACTGCTGCCCGATGGGCGGATTAATTTCGCTTCTGCTGCAATAAAAGAGAGTTCGGTTTTAGCGCTGCAATTAGCGAATGGTGAATCTGGTGCGATCAATGCCCTTCCCAAGAATTTGCCAGAAGATTTGCTAATCGCAGTTGATGCCACCGCATCAGGTGCTCGCATCCCGTTGCCGGCGCGATGGGACAGTGCCGCTTTTGATTCGCGTGCATGGGCAGGTCCTGGCGGATTGGCGATAGTTGCAATAAGAAATTCAGCGCATTGGAAGAATCCGCTCCCCCATATTTCCAGCGCCCGCCGAACATATGGCACTTATTCTCTTCCATTGCTTCTCGCTAGCGCGGTGGCGCTCGAAAACTTTAAACCGGAAGATCGCACGATTCGCAGGTACAACGAGCAGATTCGTACCACAGTTAAATCAGCGATTCCTGATGCGATTATCGCGGGAAATTTAGATACAGCTATGCCGCACTTGGTTTCATTGGTCTTTCCAGGTACA
>WLQO01000007.1 GCA_009698295.1 Actinomycetota bacterium
TAATCGCACGTGAAGAGTTGAAGGCAGCCGGACTTGATCGCCAGATTTGGCAATGTCCCGTTGTTTTATTGGCAGATGTGCGCAGCGTTGGCGTGCAAGGCGATGGCAGGACATATGGCCACCCAATTGTTCTGCGTCCAGTTTCTAGCGAAGATGCAATGACCGCTGATTGGTCACGAATTCCATATGAAACTCTGGAAAAGATTTCGACCAGAATTACCAATGAAGTGCGCGAAGTAAATCGCGTGGTGTTGGATGTGACGAGCAAGCCGCCTGGAACGATCGAGTGGGAATGAAATGAACACTCGCAAAGAAATAGAATGGGAGTAGGAATTCGGATATGAAGCGATTTATTGTGCTGCGTGCGTTAGCAATTGCCGCAACTTCACTAGTTTTAGTCTCTTGTACTTCAAATAAGAGTACAACCTCTGCAAACCCGACACCTGAAAGTCAATCAAGCGAACGTCCGACAACTGTTGCCGGTTGTGCCAAACCAGATTCCCAAGCGCATACGCCAGCTACCGTTGCTCAACCAAAATCTGTTGAAAAAAATCTGGCGATTAATATGACCATTTCAACTAATTGCGGTGTCATCACTATCGCTTTGGATCCCTCTGCGCCGCAGACTGTAACCAATATGTCAGTATTGGCCCGAGCAAAGTACTTTGATAAATCTTTCTGTCATCGCTTAACCACTGAAGGCATATTTGTTCTGCAGTGTGGCGATCCTTCAGCGCAGGGCAACGGTTCACCGGGATCTTGGAAGGGATACAAAGACGAGAATTTACCCAAAGGAACTGGTGTTACTTATCCGGCGGGCACAGTTGCGATGGCCAATAGCGGGCCGAACACTAATGGAAGCCAATTCTTCTTGGTCTACCAAGACACAACCCTGCCAGCGAGCTACACAATTTGGGGCAAGATCACCAGCGGGCTTCCGTTATTGGTAGAAATTGGAAAAGTTGGCGCTTATAAAGTGGACTCAGCTACGAATAAGCCTTACTACGCTGGCGATGGTTACCCAGTTCAGCCGGTAGAAATTAAAACGGTAGCTGTTCGTTAATTTGTATTGATAATTTTAAAAGCTTCAGCGATTCGACCATCTGGCAGCCCACCGATTCCGGCGTTGCGTTGGCCCCACTCGCGAACCATATTTTCCAACTCTTTATTGTGAGCAGTTTGCGAAGCATGCGAATGCAGCGCCTTCATCTTTAGATCAAAAGTATCGGTGATATCTACCCAATGATCTGGATTGGCAAAACCCATCATCCAAACTTCTTTCACGCGATGTGGTTGCAGACCTTCGTCATCTAATAAATCTGTGAAAGCAAAGGGATTTCGCGCATCTGGGTAGACTGCTTGGATCGAAGCTTCACCTGCTGCTAAGTGATCTGGATGACTTGCACCAATGCGATCCCAATTGCGTTCTGGTGACTGGCAGACCATGCGATCAGGTTTGCTAATTCGAATCCGACGGACAATATCTTTACGGAGCCCAAGCGTTGGTTCAAGATGGCCGTCTACATAATTTAGAAAAGTAATATCAGTTACGCCAATTGCAGCACCTGCGGCGCGTTGTTCGCGCTGGCGTATTGCGGGCATCTCTTCTTTGGTAAACCCTGACTCTTCGCCACCTTGGTCGCCATTAGTGCAGAAGACATATGCGACTTCGATACCCTCTTTAACCCACTGCGCGATAGTTCCGGATGCGCCAAAATCTGAGTCATCAGGATGAGCGTTGATGACAAGCACACGCTTAATTTCAGAATTTGGTAAAGGCTCCATGACGGTCAAGCCTAATAGACTCCGCGCCATGGTCGATACAGATGCGCTGCTCGCGGGGCTTAATCCGCAGCAACAGAAAGCTGTCATCCACCAAGGTGCACCGCTCTTAGTTGTGGCTGGCGCGGGGTCTGGCAAAACACGTGTCTTAACGCGGCGTATCTCTTATTTGATGGCTGCTCGTGGAGTACGTCCTTATGAAATATTGGCGATCACCTTTACCAATAAGGCTGCCGGTGAAATGAAAGAGCGCGTTACTGACCTGGTTGGTCCGGTTGCAAAGTCCATGTGGGTCTCAACATTTCACTCTGCCTGCGTCCGATTGCTGCGCCAAGAAATTGAACGCCTGGGTTACAGCAGTACTTTCAGTATTTACGATTCTGCAGATTCGCAGAAGTTAATTTCGCGGGTGATGGAGACTTTAAACCTAGATGCAAAGCGATATCCACCACGACAATTTCAGGCGCTGATTTCCAACGCAAAAAATGAATTGCAGACGCCTTATCAATACCTATCTGCAGCACAGAATCAATTTGAAACTATTGTCGCCGATGTTTATACGATGTATGAGAAGCGCTTGCAGCAGGCTAACGCACTAGATTTTGATGATTTGATCATGAAGACAGTCCAGGTGCTGCAACAATTTCCAGAAACCAAAGCGCGTTTCAGGTCGCGCTTCCGCCATATCTTGGTTGATGAATATCAAGATACCAACCACGCCCAATACATGTTGGTTAAAGAGTTAACTGGCACCGAAGGCGATGGTTTTCCATTGGCAGAACTCTGTGTAGTCGGCGATGCTGATCAATCTATCTATGGATTTCGTGGCGCAACTATCCGAAATATTTTGCAATTTGAAGTTGATTACCCAAACGCTGCCACGGTATTACTAGAACAAAACTACCGTTCTACCCAGAATATTCTCAACGCTGCAAATGCTGTGATCACCCAGAACGAATCACGTAAAGAGAAGAATCTCTGGTCAGATGCTGGCTCAGGTGCGCCGCTCATTGGGTACGTTGCCGAATCCGAATACGATGAAGCAGAATTTGTTAAAGGCGAAATTCGGTCACTGCAAGATATGGGCCACTCAAATCCCGGCGATACCGCAGTCTTTTATCGCACAAATGCACAATCTCGTATCTTTGAAGAAATCTTTATGCGCGCTGCAATTCCTTACAAAGTCGTTGGTGGGCTGCGCTTTTATGAGCGGAAAGAAGTTAAAGATTTGCTGGCCTATCTGCGCGTTTTGGCCAACCCCAACGACGAAGTGTCGCTACGTCGCATAATCAATTTTCCTAAACGCGGAATCGGTGATCGCGCTTTAGAAGAGGTAGAAATTTTCGCAAACGCTCAAGGTATCTCCTTCTGGCATGCGCTATTGCGGGTCTCTGAAGCCAGCGCTGTTCCCAATAAAGCGGCACAATCAATTGCACAATTTACTTCAATGCTCACTGCGCTAGCTGTTCTCGTCGAAGCCAAAACAAAACCATCAGTGATCATCGAAGCAGTCCTTGAACAATCTGGTTTACTGACCGAACTCGAAGCAAGCACTGATCCCCAAGATGAAGTCCGTGTAGAAAACTTAAAAGAACTTGTTTCGGCATCTATGGAATATGAAGAGCGCCCCTTTGAAGAACTCGGCGAAGATGAAGAGATCTCTCTATCTGGATTCCTCGAAAAAGTTTCCTTAGTTGCAGATGCCGACGAAATCCCAGACGGTGAAGACCACGGGGGCGTTGTCACTTTGATGACCTTGCACACCGCGAAAGGTCTGGAGTTTCCAACGGTATTTCTAACGGGCATGGAGGATGGAATCTTTCCGCATGCTCGCACCCTGGATGATCCAAAAGAGATTGAAGAAGAACGACGCCTGGCATATGTTGGTTTAACTCGCGCCGAAAAACGTTTATATATATCGCGCGCTGAATATCGCTTAACTTTTGGATCCCCAAAATACAATCCAGGTTCACGTTTCTTAGATGAGATTCCATCTGAGCTAATCGAATGGAAGAACGAAACTCGTTCTAAATCTTCATCCGGAAATTCTGGACTTCGCAGATCAAGAGTTGCAACAACTGCGCCACCGCGGGCGACCGGAAAGAAATCATCTGCGATGGTTCTCGAAGTTGGACAGCGTGTGTCACATGACACATTCGGACTTGGGACGGTCATCGCGTTAGCAGGTGAAGGTGATAAATCCGAGGCGACTATCAATTTTGGCCAATATGGCGATAAACGCCTTCTGCTGCGCTACGCGCCAGTGGTGGTTCTGTAACCCGCTCTAACGATTAGGATTACCCCTATCCGCTAGCGCAAAGAAGAGCTAGTAATCGTCGAAATGGTAATTATCAGTGGATCTCTTTGAATACCAAGCACGTGATCTCTTTGAAAAGCATGGCGTACCTGTACTCGCCGGCGCAGTCGCAACTACTGAAGATGAAGCTTTTAAAGCAGCAACTGCAATGGGCGGAAAAGTTGTAGTTAAAGCGCAGGTAAAAGTTGGCGGACGTGGCAAAGCTGGCGGTGTAAAACTAGCCGTTGATGCAAATGATGCCAAAGAGAAAGCCGGCGCTATCCTCGGAATGGATATCAAGGGCCACACAGTTCATCAAGTGATGATCGCGCAAGCAGCGCCTATCGTCGATGAGTATTACATCTCAATTTTATTAGATCGATCCAATCGCACATTTTTAGTAATGGCATCGGTTGCTGGTGGCATGGATATCGAAGAAGTTGCGCGCACTGCGCCAGAAAAATTAGCAAAGGTTCCAGTCACTGCAGTAGATGGAATTTCGCAAGCGAAGGCAAAAGAGATTATCGCTCAAGCAAATTTCCCAGCAGATATAGCAGGCCAAGTCGCCGATGTGCTCGTCAAACTTTGGGAGACTTTCCAATCTGAAGATGCAACTCTGGTTGAAGTTAATCCACTGGTTAAAACTGAAGATGGTCGCATCGTTGCTCTTGATGGCAAAGTATCGCTTGATGAGAATGCAGAATTTCGTCAACCAGGTCATGCCGCACTTGTTGACCATGCCGCAGCAAATGCTTTAGAAGCGGCGGCGAAAGAAAAAGGTTTGAACTACGTAAAACTAGATAATGGCCAAGTTGGAATTATTGGCAATGGCGCTGGGTTGGTTATGTCGACTCTCGATGTTGTTGCATACGCTGGTGAAAAATTTGGCGGAATGCGTCCGGCGAACTTCCTAGACATCGGCGGGGGAGCATCTGCTCAAGTTATGGCTGATGGTCTATCAATAATTTTGGGCGACCCAGATGTAAAGAGCGTATTTGTAAATGTATTTGGCGGAATCACTGCCTGCGACGCTGTTGCAAATGGCATAGTTCAGGCGCTCGAACTGCTGGGGGCAAAGGCTACAAAGCCAATCGTTGTTCGACTAGACGGCAATAACGTCCTTGAAGGACGCGCAATTCTTACTGCAGCAAACCATCCTTTGGTTGAGCAAGCTGAAACTATGGATGGAGCAGCATCACGCGCTGCAGAATTGGCGGCTAAGTAATGTCTATCTTTATTAATTCCAGCAGCAAAGTAATTGTGCAAGGTATGACTGGTTCTGAAGGAACTAAACACACTCGTCGTATGTTGGCATCTGGCACCAAAGTTGTCGGTGGCGTTACTCCAGGCAAGGGTGGACAGAGCGTTGATATAGATGGCCACCAACTTCCGGTATTCAATACCGTTGCTGAAGCAATATCTGCAACAGGTGCAAATGTTTCGGTTGTCTTTGTTCCGCCTAAATTTGCTAAGGCGGCGGTCATCGATGCGATCGATGCCAAGATGCCACTTGTTGTCGTGATCACTGAAGGAATTCCGGTACACGATTCGGCTTACTTCTATGCTTACTCACTTCAAAAGGGAACTACTCAAATTATTGGACCGAACTGTCCAGGTTTAATTAGCCCAGATCAATCAAATGTTGGAATCATTCCTGCAGATATCACCAAGCGCGGTCCAATTGGTTTAGTTTCAAAATCTGGAACTCTTACCTACCAAATGATGTACGAACTTCGTGATATCGGATTCTCTACCGCTGTTGGAATTGGTGGCGATCCTGTAATCGGCACAACGCACATCGATTGTTTAAAAGCTTTCCAAGATGATCCTGATACAACAGCGATCGTAATGATTGGTGAAATTGGCGGCGATGCTGAAGAACGCGCCGCCGCATTTATCGCCGAATATGTGACCAAGCCAGTTGTTGGATATGTTGCAGGATTTACCGCACCAGAAGGAAAGACGATGGGCCATGCTGGCGCAATCGTTTCTGGTTCTTCCGGAACAGCGCAGGCTAAGAAAGATGCGTTAGAAGCAGCCGGTGTAAAAGTCGGACAAACACCTAGCGAAACAGCGCGCTTAATGCGCGCCATACTCGGTCGCTGAGTTAAGCCATGTTGCAACGTGTCCTAGCGGTCTCGTTTGCACAAGTCTTACGTACCATTGCAATTCTCTTACTGCCGCTTGCTTTTATTTCGCTGATTGCATGGGCCACAGCAGGCAGCGCTACTGGAAATACGTCAGATCCAATTCGAGCCGCTATCTGGTTATGGTTGGGCGCGCACCACATCCCATTTTTCTTAAATGGAACAACTACTGGTTATCTTTCTTATCTTCCAATCGGCGCGATGTTGCTGCCGTTCTTCGCTCTGCGCAGTGGATTCGGACGCGCCTTAGCTAAATTACACGGAGATTTTCATAATATCTCTAGCGTTCGCTCGATCTTCTCATTTCAATATGCATTGATCGTCACCTTGCTTGCGCTAGCCAGCAAGTCTCCTAATGTAACTCCGCAGTGGTATCTAGCACCAGTCTTCGCATTTCTTATTGCGTACTTAGCATCGCTAACGGCGGGATCGCGTATGCGCATGTCGCAGGCAGTTAGCTATACCACCCGGGTATTGGCGATTCTTTTAGGTTTCTCATTTATCTTTTTAGCGATCGCTATATTTATGAATATTTCTACCTTCAAGAATATTACTATAGTTCTGCAACCTGGTTTCTTCGGTGCTTTTCTATTATTTGCATTAAATTTTTTCTATCTGCCGAATCTTGCAGTATCAGTACTGGCGTATTTCACCGGCACAGGTTTTGCAGTCGGCGCCGGAACGCTTGTTTCGCCAATGGTTCACCGCCTGGGAGATATTCCTGCACTACCGCTTTTAGCAGCGCTACCAACTTCTTCTTCTAAATGGGCTTTAATCTTTGTCGTCTTTGTAATTGCACTTGGTGCCTTGCTGGCGAATTGGGCGCTGGCAGCAAGTTCGCGTTCATTGACTCAAGCGATCGCCTTGATTGCAATTTCTATTTCGCTAATTTCTTATCTAGCCAGCGGTTCGCTGATGACCCAAGCGATGAGCGCAGTAGGCGTTTCAATCTGGAAGTTAGCGCTCTCAGTTACCCTTGAAATCGGCATTGGTGTAGCGGCGCTGGTCTTTATCCCACAAATAAGATTACGGTCACGTTGATGAGCAAAGCACGCCTGGTTTTACTGGCTTCAGGCTCTGGCTCAATTGCCCAAGCGATAATCGATTGCGTTGCCAGCGGCATATTGGATGCGCAAATCGTTGGCTTGATCTGCGATAAACCTGGCGCGCAAGTTTTATCACGTGCTGCAAATTCGAGCGTTGCAACTTTCTTAATTCCGATGCGTGAAGATCGCGCGAGTTGGGATAAAGAGTTAATAGAAAAGATGACATCGTTAAAACCAGATTTAGTTGTCAGCGCCGGGTTTATGAGAATTTTGTCAGGTGAATGTGTTGCTAACTTCCGTATCGTAAATAGCCACCCAGCTTTACTACCTTTATTTCCGGGCGCTCACGCCGTACGCGATGCGTTGGCAGCTGGCGCAACGCAGACAGGAACCACGATTCATTGGGTTGATAAAGGAGTAGATACCGGAGAGATCATCGCCCAAGAGGCAGTGGAAATCACACCTGCAGATACTGAAGCAACACTGCATGAGCGCATTAAGATTGTCGAAAGACGGCTTTATGTTGCAACGCTGCAGCAACTTATTTCTAATCTCGTGAGGTCCTGATGGCAGATCGCAAACCTATTCGCCGTGCGCTAGTCAGTGTTTACGATAAAGATCGCCTACTCGAACTCGGCGCAGTTCTAAGCAAAGCAGGAGTAGAAATCATCTCGACCGGATCAACGGCGAAAACTTTACAAAGTGCGGGCATTGCAGTGACCGAAGTCAGTGAGTACACCGGATTCCCAGAAATTATGGGCGGCCGCGTTAAGACGCTTCATCCCAAGATACATTCTGGAATTTTGGCAGATCAAGATAATCCAGAGCACCTAAAAGCCATTGCAGATCTTGAAATCGCTCCCTTTGATTTAGTTGTGATTAATTTGTATCCATTCTTAGAAACAATTTCATCAGGTGCTGCTTACGCCGAATGTATAGAACAGATCGATATCGGTGGTCCTTCCATGTTGCGCGGTGCGGCGAAGAACCATGGCTCTGTTGCTGTGGTCGCCAAGGTTGCGCAATATGACGAGCTATTTGCTGCAATTGCCGCTGGCGGAACTACTTTCGAAGAACGTCGCGCAATGGCGCTAGAAGTTTTCCGAACTACAGCGGAATACGATTTGATGATTGCAAGTTGGCTCGGAACCCAAATAAGCATGGATATTCCAGATTGGTTTGGCTTAATTTGGAAACGAGAGAGCGCGCTTCGTTACGGAGAAAATCCCCACCAGAGCGCATCGATTTATCGGGGCGGCCCACCCGGAATCGTTAACGCAGTTCAAAGCCATGGCAAGGAAATGTCTTTTAATAACTACACCGATGCTGATGCTGCGTGGCGTGCTGCGCTAGATCACACTGAACCTTGCGTTGCAATTATCAAGCACGCCAATCCTTGCGGAATCGCAACCGGCGCTGATATCGCAGCGGCTTACTTGGCGGCCCATGCGTGTGATCCGGTTTCTGCTTTCGGTGGCGTCGTTGCCGCAAATCGTAAAGTTACCGTGGCGATGGCTGAACCACTTTCACAGATTTTCACTGAAGTAATAATTGCTCCCGAATATGAACCAGCCGCGCTTGAAATCTTGATGCGCAAACCTTCGATTCGCATCTTGACTTGCCCAAATACTGTAATTTCACCGCTAGAAATTCGCCCCGTATCTGGCGGAGTACTTGTACAAAATACTGACAAGATCAATGCCCCAGGTGATGATTGCGCAAATTGGAAACAAGTAACTGGCGATAAAGTTTCCCAAGAAGTACTGACAGATCTGCAATTTGCCTGGCGCGCAGTCCGCGCCGTAAAGAGCAATGCCATCTTGCTTGCCAAAGATGGTGCAGCAATCGGAATCGGAATGGGCCAAGTAAATCGTGTCGACTCTGCCAAGCTTTCAATTGCACGCGCGGGTGATCGTGCACATGGCAGCGTTGCAGCCAGCGATGCCTTCTTCCCATTTGCAGATGGTCTACAAATATTGATAGACGGCGGAGTTAGCGCCGTTGTACAGCCAGGCGGAAGTGTGCGGGATGAAGAAGTAATTGCCGCAGCCAACTCGGCAGGAATAGCTATGTTCTTCACTGGAACACGGCACTTCTCGCATGCGTAACTTCGCTTGCCAAGAGCGCTTCTAATAGGATCACGCTTATGAGCGCAACTATTCTCGATGGCAAGGCGCTAGCCGCCAACATCAAGCAGAGCCTTTCCGCACGCGTCTCGGAGTTAAAGAGCAAGGGCATTACACCTGGTTTAGGAACAATCTTGGTTGGAGATGATCCTGGATCTCATTCTTATGTAGCCGGAAAACATCGCGATTGCGGCGAAGTTGGAATTACTTCAATTCGCGTTGATTTAAAAAGAGATGCCACAGAATCTGATGTACTTGCGGCGATAAAGGATTTAAATTCTGCTAAAGAATGTTCGGGATATATTGTGCAACTTCCTCTGCCAACTGGAATAAACACTCAGAAAGTTTTGGAAGCTATTGATCCTGCTAAAGATGCTGATGGCTTGCATCCGATGAATTTGGGAAGATTGGTTGCCGGTTACAACGCACCGCTGCCATGTACTCCGCGCGCAATTGTGGAGTTAATTAACCATTATAAAATTCCGTTAGCTGGCGCTGAAGTAGTTGTCATTGGTCGTGGCTTAACCGTCGGTCGCCCACTTGGCTTGTTGCTAAATCGCAAGCAAGAAAATGCCACTGTGACATTGACACACACTGGTACGAAAAATTTAGCAGCGCACACCAAACGCGCTGATATCGTCATTGCTGCAATCGGTAGCGCTCACTTCTTAAAGGCTGGCGCAGTGAAAAAGGGCGCCGCTGTTTTAGATGTCGGTATATCCCGTACAGATGCTGGGCTAGTCGGTGATGTAGATCCTGGAGTCATGGATGTCGCTGCATTTCTTGCACCAATGCCAGGTGGCGTAGGTCCGATGACGCGCGCGATGTTATTAACCAATGTGGTCGAAGCTTGCGAAAGATAACTTCGCTCGGCCTGCGATTGGCCTACATAACTATCGGGGCAGGCTTCTTGGCTGGGGTATTTTCTTTTGTGCGCTTGGGTTCGATTGCGATCGCCATTGGTATGGGCGTGATCACACTCGCACACTGGGAGTCTGGAAAGAGCGGCAAAGTTGAGCGTTATTTAGCGCTGGCAATCGCTCTGGCCCTATTTACCGTGGCAATTTCACTTCCGCGCGGGTTGTAGAGTTTATCTTGACGTCAAGAGAAAGAGTTTGCCATGTCTAAGAAAGTAACCGTTGTAGGCGCTGGATTTTACGGTTCAACCACCGCGCTTCGTTTAGCTGAATACAACATCTTCGACACTGTTGTTCTTACAGATATTCTCGAAGGTAAGCCCGAAGGTTTAGCACTTGATATGAATCAATCCCGCGCAATCGAAGGATTTGAAACCAAGATCGTTGGCGCAACAACATCTGCTGATGGCGCAGGTTATGAAGCCACTGCAGACTCTGATGTCGTAGTCATTACCGCTGGTCTGCCACGCAAGCCGGGTATGAGCCGTATGGATCTAATTGGTGTAAATGCCGGCATCGTCCGTGGCGTCGCAGAAAACATTGCAAAACATTCTCCGAATGCGGTAATTATTGTAGTTTCAAATCCATTAGATGAAATGACCGCGCTTACTCAGATCGCGACAAATTTTCCAAAGAATCGCGTTATGGGCCAAGCAGGAATGTTAGATACTGCCCGCTTTACCAACTTTGTCGCTGAAAAGCTCGCAGTATCAGTTGCATCTGTAAAGACTCTAACTTTAGGTTCTCATGGCGACACCATGGTGCCAGTTCCAAGTCGTTGCACTGTTAACGGCAAGCCACTTACAGATCTGCTCTCACAAGTCGAAATTGATGAGTTAGTAGATCGCACGCGAAATGGTGGAGCTGAAGTTGTTGCGCTACTAAAGACTGGTTCTGCTTATTACGCACCATCTGCCGCCGCCGCTCGCATGGCTAAAGCTGTGATCGAAGATTCTGGCGCAGTCATGCCGGTGTGTGCATGGGTTGATGGCGAATACGGTATTTCAGGTGTCTACCTCGGCGTAGAAGCAGAAATTGGACGCTCTGGAGTTAAGAAAGTTGTTGAAACCAAACTTACTGACTCTGAACTTGCGGGGCTAAAGGCGGCAGCAGAAGCAGTTCGCGCTAAGCAAGCAGATGTACAAGCACTTTAAAATCCAACATAAATAAATCAAGAGAACCAAGGGAAGAAGATATGAATAAGATCAAGGTAACGGGCACTGTTGTTGAACTAGACGGCGATGAAATGACCCGCATTATGTGGCAATTCATCAAGGATTCTTTAATCCTTCCTTACTTAGATGTAAATCTTGAGTACTACGACCTTGGCATGGAACACCGCGATGCGACCGATGATCAAGTAACAATTGATTCAGCACGTGCGATCCAAAAGCATGGCGTCGGAGTTAAGTGCGCAACTATTACTCCAGATGAAGCTCGGGTTAAAGAATTTGGTCTAAAGAAGATGTGGAAATCCCCAAATGGGACTATCCGCAATATCTTGGGTGGAGTTATCTTCCGCGAACCGATCATCATCTCAAACGTTCCGCGTTTGGTTCCACACTGGACTAAGCCGATCGTTATCGGCCGTCACGCATTTGGTGATCAATATCGCGCAACTGATTTTAAAGTTCCAGGTCCTGGCAAGTTAACTATCTCCTTTGTTCCGGAAGATGGTTCTGCGCCTATAAACACTGAGGTATTTAACTTCGAATCTTCAGGTGTGGCGATGGCAATGTACAACGTTGATGATTCGATCCGTGATTTCGCACGGGCATCACTTAACTATGGATTACTTCGCAAATTCCCTGTTTATCTTTCTACTAAGAACACAATCCTTAAGGCATACGATGGTCGCTTCAAAGATATCTTTGAAGAGATCTTCCAAGCAGAATTTAAGACCCAATTTGATGCCGCCGGAATTTGGTACGAACACCGCCTAATTGATGACATGGTTGCGATGTCACTTCGCATGGAAGGTGGATATGTCTGGGCCTGTAAGAACTATGATGGCGATGTTCAATCAGATACCGTCGCGCAAGGTTATGGCTCACTCGGTTTGATGACTTCAGTGCTTATGACACCAGATGGAAAGATCTGCGAATCAGAGGCGGCTCACGGAACAGTTACTCGCCACTATCGCGATCATCAAGCAGGTAAGGCCACCTCGACCAATCCAATTGCTTCCATCTTTGCTTGGACCCAAGGTTTAGCCCACCGCGCTAAATTAGATAACAACGCAGAGCTAGCTAAGTTCTGTGCAACTCTTGAGCGTGTTTGTATCGAAACTGTTGAATCAGGCAAGATGACAAAAGATTTAGCTCACTTGATTTCCAAGGATGCGCCATATCAAACAACCCAAGAGTTTTTAAATTCAATTGATGAGAATCTGAAAGTTGCGATGGCTTAACAATGGTTGAGAACCAGCCTGGCGCAATTGCCCTCGTTGGTTCTGGTGAATATTTACCACAAGCGCAAGCGCTCGACAGCGAGCTCTTGCGCTTGGCTATTTCTCGAGGAAAGTCCAATACTTTTATTCAAATTCCTACTGCTGCCGGGAAAGAAGGCAGCGACAGTTTAAATTTCTGGAAAGCTCGCGGAGCAGACCAAGGAAGGCGAATTGGTTGTGAAGTTAAATACCTGCCAGTCTTAACTCGTGAAGATGCTCATAACCAACAATGGATAGCAGATGTCAGTAACGCTGGGCTAATTTATTTTTCTGGGGGAGATCCAGTTCATTTAGCGGATACTTTTCGTGATACTCCATTGTGGTCGGCGATCGTTTTAGCTTGGAAATCTGGTGCATCGTTGGCTGGATGTTCGGCAGGTGCGATGGCATTTGGCGGCAAGATTATTGGAATCCGCAGATCACATGTCAGCGAGGGCCTTAACTTGCTACCCGATATTGAAGTAATACCGCATTACGATAAATTTTTAGGGTGGCTACCAGATCGAGTAACTGCCGCGATTGTCCGCCAAGATGCAGATGCCAATCTGATTGGTATAGATGAAGATACCGCCTTGGTTTTAACTGATAGTTGGCGAAAGCATGGTTCGGGCCAAGTCCATATTCTGCGAGGAAATCTAGAATTTTCTTAAATTTTCTTTAGAAAAAAATATCCCCCGCCAGATTTACTGACGGGGGATATTCAAAAAACTATTACTTTAAGCGTTCTCCTGTAGTTGAGCTAAAGAGATGAACCGCATTTGCTGCTGCTGAGACTGTAATAACATCACCTGGCTTAGGTGGGCTCTTTGGATCCCAGCGAACAATTACTTGAGCGCCTTCATCTTCTGCTTGCGCAAATTTCACTGAAGAATCTGCAGGTTTGCCGTATACAAATGCATCTGCACCAAGTTCTTCAACAACTTCTACAAGAACTTTAAAACCACTTGCAGCAGGTGCGAAACCTTCTGGGCGGATACCAACTGTTACGGATTGACCCGCAGAAGCAGGGACATCTATTGCTAAATCACCGAGCATCGCCTTGCCGCCGCTGACTGAAGCTGCGAGAAGGTTCATTGCAGGAGATCCGATAAAGCCGGCAACAAAGGCATTTGCTGGGCTATCGTAAAGATTACGTGGCGTATCTACCTGCTGAAGCAGGCCATCTTTCAGAACTGCAACGCGATCTCCCATAGTCATAGCTTCAACTTGGTCGTGTGTTACGTAGACAGTTGTGATTCCCAGGCGGCGCTGCAGCGCAGCAATTTGTGTACGAGTTGCAACGCGCAACTTCGCATCAAGGTTGGAAAGTGGTTCATCCATAAGGAAGACCTGTGGTTCGCGAACAATTGCGCGACCCATCGCAACGCGCTGACGTTGTCCACCCGAAAGAGCCTTTGGTTTGCGCTCTAGATATGGTTCAAGGTCAAGCAACTTAGCTGCTTCATTTACGCGCTTATCGCGCTCTTCTTTTGCAACTCCTGCGATTTTAAGTGCAAAGCCCATGTTCTCTGCAACAGTCATGTGTGGATATAGCGCATATGACTGGAAGACCATTGCGATATCGCGATCTTTTGGAGCAACATTTGTTACATCACGGTCACCGATAAGGATGCGACCTTCGTCGATCTCTTCAAGACCGGCCAACATACGAAGTGATGTTGACTTACCGCAACCTGATGGACCAACTAGAACTAAAAATTCACCGTCATTTACGGTTAGATTTAATTTGTCGACTGCAGGTTTGGTAGTGCCTGGATATATACGTGTAGCGTTTTCGAATACAACAGATGCCATGACGGTACTTCCTTCTCCGGGCAGGTACGTGCCCGACGGTCCAAGGATGAAGGTGCTAGCCGGGTGGCTAGGCTGGCTAAGGATATTGCACGTCAGCGCGAAATGGGAATGCGGCTAATCCAGGCTCAATTTGCGAATCAAGGCTCTGCGAAAACGGTAATAGAAGTAGAATTTCCCCATCATGGACCCATACCCGATTGGTTCGTTACTGGGCGATCTAGCCACAGTAGCTGGCCTTATCTTGCTCGGCTCGCTCTTTGTGGCGGCTGAAATCGCACTTATCTCACTTCGTGAAAGCCAGATTCGCCAACTCTCATCCAGAGGTAAACGTGGAGCGAAGGTGGCCCACCTTGCAACTAATCCCAATCGCTTCTTAGCCGCGGCGCAAGTAGGCGTTACGGTCTGCGGATTTCTATCAGCAGCCCTTGGCGCTGAAAAACTTGGTGTCTACGTCATTCCGCAACTTATTGAATTAGGCCTAACTGAAGATGTTGCAAATGTAACTTCGCTTATTGGCGTCACGCTGGTTATTGCTTATTTTTCTCTGGTATTTGGTGAATTAGTGCCAAAACGTTTAGCCCTTTTTCGTACTGAAGAAATTTCATTATGGAGCGCTGGAGCAATTGATCTCATCGCTAAATTATTTCGTCCAATTATTTGGTTGCTCTCGCACTCGACAGATTTTGTAGTACGCGCATTCGGAATTGACCCAAAAGAGCAACGTAGCCAAATGTCGGAAGAAGAGTTGCTAGATCTAGTAACTGGCCATGCTGCGCTAACTGCAGAAGAAAGAGATATCGTAGAAGAAGTCTTTAATGCCTCAGAGCGCCAAGTGCATGAAGTTATGGTGCCGCGTACTGAAGTTGATTTCATGGATGCCTCACTTACAGTCGGTAAGGCAATCGCGCTCGCTGTCGATCGCGCACATTCTCGCTACCCAGTTGTTCGTGGTTCAACTGATGAAGTAATCGGATTTATCCACGTCCGCGATTTGTTGGATACATCCTTAGTTAGCGCCGGAGGAAAGATTCAAGAGTTGGTTCGCAACATTATGTTCCTGCCTGGAACAAAAGGCGTGCTGCCTGCACTTACTGAAATGCGCAATCAACGCCAACATTTAGCGATCGTGCTCGATGAATATGGCGGAACCGATGGCATCGTCACATTGGAAGATTTGGTGGAATGTCTTATCGGCGATATCAAGGATGAATACGACACCGATGAAGCAGAAGTTTCGCTGGAGGCTCGTACAGGTGATTTTGAAGTAGATGGGCTGATTTCACTCGATGATTTGCGGGATGAAACTGGGATAGATATACCCGATGGGCCATACGAAACAGCCAGCGGTTTTGTCATGCACTTTTTAGGGCGGATTCCAGTTGTCAATGATGTGGTTGGCATAAACGGTATTCGAATCACTGTTTTAAGTATGGAAGGCAAGCGCGCTGGGCAGTTACTGATATCGCGTAATTAGCGATTCGTGCGAGAATAACAACATGGCCAAGCGCATCCTTTCTGGTATCCAGCCGACGAGCGACTCGTTCCATCTGGGAAATTACCTCGGTGCGCTTAAGCAATGGGTCGAGCTACAAGAAGGAAATGATGCCTTTTATTGCATCGTTGACCTGCATGCACTGACAGGAGAAATTGACCCCGCACTTTTACGCAAAAGAATTTTATCCTCGGCTGCGCAATTGATCGCTTTGGGAATTTCACCAGAGAAATCAACTCTATTTGTGCAATCACATGTCGCCGAACATAACCAACTCGGATGGATTATGGAATGTATCGCTGGCTTCGGTGAAGCCAACCGAATGACGCAATTTAAAGATAAATCGGCCAAGGGTGGCGCAGATTCTGCACGCGTAGGTTTATTTACATATCCCATGTTGCAAGCCGCAGATATCCTCTTGTATCAAGCGCATTACGTGCCAGTCGGTGAAGATCAAAGGCAACATATCGAATTAACTAGGGATTTAGCTACGCGCTTTAATACTCGCTTTGGGGAAACTTTCCGAATCCCTGAAGGCTACATCCTTAAATCTGGCGCCAAAATTTATGATTTGCAAGAACCAACTAATAAAATGAGTAAATCATCAGGATCAGCTGCCGGAGTGCTTGAAATTATGGATACCCCAGAGGCGAACGCAAAAAAGATTAAGAGCGCCACAACTGATGCTGGACGTGAAGTTAAATTTGATGAAAAAGAGAAACCTGGAATAAGCAATTTGCTGACAATCCACTCTGCACTTTCAGGTAAGAAGATAAGCGATCTTGAGAATGAATTCGCGGGCAAGGGCTATGGAGACTTTAAAGGCGCAGTCGCTGAAGTCGTTGTGGATTATTTAAAGCCAATTCGTACCCGGGCCCTTGAGTTGTTGGAGGATGAGAGCCATCTAGTTCAAATTCTTCATGCTGGTGCCGATAAGGCTCGCACCGTGGCAAGTGCAACTGTCGCGGAAAGTTATAAGAATTTGGGCTTGGTACTTTAGTGAAACTTCGCTCCAGCGCATCGGTTCTAGCGCTAATCGTTGGGTCAGTGATCTTTACTCCAACGCCGGCAAACGCTGCCATCAAAATTTGTATTGCCTATGACACCGGCGGACCTGGCGATCGTTCTTTTAACGATGCCACTTTAGCCGGGGTTAAGAAAGCAGAGTCCCAGTACACCTTTACTTTTGAGGGAGTTGTAACTGATGGCACTGCAGCTGATCGAACAAAGCGACTACGCGCACTAATTGGCAAAAATTGTGCCGCCATAATTGCAGTAGGGGCTGAGTATGCAAAAGTTATCGCGCCGTTAGCCGTTGAATTTCCAAAATCACAATTTGCCATTATCGGAGATGCTTCAATCGAAGCCCTTAATGTAACTTCGATATCCTTCGCTGATATAGAAGGTGCATTTTTAGCCGGTTTCAGCGCTGCGTTAACTAGCAAAAGCGGCAAAGTCGCCATGATCACGACCCCATCGACTGCAGATAACTATCAAAATGGATTTCTTGCAGGAGTCATCGCTAGCAAAAAGAAAGTGCGGGCTTTTGTTAAATATGCCAGCACGGATATAGATTTCGCCGCAAAAGCGCTAATCACCCTTGGAATTGATGTTATCTACACAGCATCTCCGGGTTCTGCCGATGGAGTTTTCAACGCGATCGTAAAAGCAAACACTGCTAAAAATCGTAAAAAGAACGCCAGCGATGTTTTTTTGATTCTCACCGAGCCTGATCTTTACCTGACGGTGACTCCAGCGACGTCTAAGTATTTACTTGCATCTGTAGTTAAAAGAGTAGATATCGCGGTCGCAGATGTAATCGGAGCAGCAGTAAAAGATAGCCAAATAACCGATTCACTTGATGCCCAACTTGGAATTTATGGACATAGGTACACAATCGCTGACAAGGGAATTGAAATCGTGATTAAATCTAAAATCTTGGCCGCACAATCAGCAGCCATCAATGCGGCAGCGAGTGCAGCTTATGCACGTTGATTGGGAGCTCCTAAAATCGCATGCAACAGCTGCGATGAAGCAGGCTTATGCGCCATACTCTAAATTTCCTGTCGGAGTTGCAGCGCTAGTAGATGATGGCCGAATTATTAGCGGTTGCAACGTAGAAAACGCTAGTTATGGCCTAACTTTATGCGCAGAATGTGGTCTCGTCTCATCACTGATTAATAGCGGAGGTGGAAGGCTAATCGCATTTACATGTGTAGATATCTCCGAAAATTATCTGATGCCATGTGGACGTTGTCGTCAATTATTGCAAGAGCATGGCGGATCAAATCTTCAACTGATGACAGATACCGGAATAAAGCCACTCTCGGAACTCTTGCCTTGGGCATTTGGGCCTGAAGAAATTGATAAGCGCCTTGACTGACCAAAGCAATTCCGGTGTAGAACCATTTGCCGCGGTTGAAATAATCGCAGCAAAAAGAGATCGCAATGAGTTAAGCGATAAACAAATCGACTGGACTATCGATGCTTATACGCGTGGAGTAATCGCAGATGAGCAAATGTCAGCGCTACTGATGGCGATACTTTTAAACGGAATGAATTCACGGGAAATTTCTCGTTGGACCAATGCCATGATTAACTCAGGTGAGAGAATGAATTGGTCTGCACTAGATCGCCCAACTGCAGATAAGCACTCGACTGGTGGTGTGGGAGATAAAATCACACTTCCTCTCGCACCGCTTGTCGCAGCATGTGGGGGAGCAGTTCCACAACTATCTGGACGAGGTCTGGGCCACACTGGCGGAACTTTAGATAAACTTGAATCAATTCCAGGTTGGCGCGCTTCGCTTACTAATGCGGAAATGTTAAAAGTTTTGCAAGATACGGGAGCGGTCATCTGCGCAGCAGGAGCTGGGCTTGCTCCAGCGGATAAAAAGTTATACGCGTTACGTGATGTGACCGCGACAGTAGAAGCGATTCCATTGATCGCATCTTCAATTATGTCGAAAAAAATCGCCGAGGGAACTTCTGCACTAGTACTTGATGTAAAAACTGGCAGTGGCGCTTTTATGAGCGATCCTGCGAAAGCGGCAGAACTTGCGCGCACAATGGTGCAACTTGGGTTAGATGCTGGCGTGAAAACACGTGCTCTTGTAACTGCCATGGATGTTCCACTCGGTTTAACTGCAGGAAATGCCCTTGAAGTCCGCGAATCTATTGAGGTTTTAGCCGGCGGAGGACCAGCCGATGTAGTTGAGTTAACCATTCTTCTCGCAAGAGAAATGATTGATGCTGCAGGAATCGTTGGAAAAGATCCTGCTGCTGCGCTCCAAGATGGTTCAGCGATGGATCACTGGAAACGCATGATTGCTGCACAAGGCGGTGACCCAGATGCCAAACTTCCAGTAGCGCGTGAACAACATGTAATAACCGCGACCGAATCAGGAATTATGACCAAGATGGATGCTATGAAAATCGGAGTATCTGCTTGGCGATTAGGTGCGGGTCGTTCTAAGCAAGGCGAGAAGGTGCAAGCCGGAGCCGGAATAGAAATGCATTCCAAGCCTGGTGATTATGTAAGTAAAGGCGCTCCGCTTTTGACTCTGCACACTGATACACCAGCCCGGTTTGAACGTGCAATAGAAATATTAGATGGCGCAATTTCAATCGTAGAAAATGGCAAGGTAGATCGCCTGCCGCTAGTTGTTGAACGGATTACCGGATGAGTACCTTAAATAAAATTCCAACACCGGACCAGATTAAGCGCTTACCGAAAGCGTTGCTGCATGATCACTTAGATGGTGGGCTGCGGCCGCAAACTATTATCGATATTGCTAAAGAAATTGGCCACGAACTTCCAAGTTATGACGCAACAGAGCTAGCCGAATGGTTCCGCGCATCATGTGATTCTGGTTCTCTAGTTCGTTACCTTGAAACTTTTGCCCATACTGTTGCCGTAATGCAACGCACTGAAGATATCGTTCGAGTGGCTCGTGAATGTGCGATTGATCTGGCACGTGATGGTGTTGTCTATGCTGAAGTGCGTATGGCGCCAGAGTTATTGACCGAGAAAGGATTAACTTTATCGTCAGCGATCGAAGCGATCCTAGAAGGTTTCCGCGTTGGCGAAGTAGATGCAAAGAGTGAAGGAAATATTATTCGCGTGACCTTACTGCTCTGCGGAATGCGCCAGAATCA
>WLQO01000070.1 GCA_009698295.1 Actinomycetota bacterium
AAGGACTATTACATCCTTGCCGATAAGGCCGCTGCTTCAAATTAATTTGCGGCTAGCGCTGCGCCAATTACCGCCGAATTAGCACCAGTCACTGCATTTAATATTTCCGGTGCGCTGCGACGCTTACTCGCATTTTCTGCGTAACTAGCGAGTACTAACTTTCTATATTCCTCGCTGCCGAGCCACAACCCTCCACCAATCACAATCTTTGCTGGATCTAAGTAATCAACAAGCGCTGCAAGTGATTTGCCCAGGACTGCTGCAGCCGAATCAATTACATTCTTTGCGTTCTCATCACTGTCATAATTTGCAAAAACAGTTTCTGCGCTATCGACATCAATTTGGGCTTTGCTTTGATATCTACGCGCGATGCCCATACCTGATGAGAATTGCTCCAAGGTTGGGCTTTCCATTGAATTATCGATCTGGGTTATTCCAAAACCAATCGCTTCACCAGTTGCACCGGCCCAAGGTTTTCCATTTATTACTAGCGAATGAGATATCCCAGAACTGACCGTTACAAAGAGAAAATCATTGAAACCTGAAAAGTGCGCCTCTGCCAGCGCCATAGCCCGCACATCGGATTCAATCGTCCAGGCAAAACCAGTGAGCGCAGCAAAGTCGGCTTTAGGTTGGACATTCCATGCAATTTGATCTCTGCTATTTAACTCTTGGTTGGGAGTTACATATTCGGCAAAACATGCACCTGCCTTTACTACCGCAATATTCTCAGCTTTCGCCAGTGCCAACAATTGCGTAATCAAAGCTTTGGTTAACAGTAAATCTGGGTCGGCCAGGCCATAAAGAGAGTCCCGTCCCGGTATCGAAAGTTCGTGCAATATTTTGAAATCTTCGCTAATTAACGCTCCAGCAATTTTTGATGCGCCAACATCTATCGCAAGGGTGGCTTTTGCTGAGTTCATAATTATTAAGAATAGTCCCTATCGGCAAGAATGACCTTTTTGAGTAGACTGAGCGAAGGTAAATACTTTTAACTTTAAGGGAGTTTTTCGTGTCTGATATTCGCGTAGGTGTAATCGGTGTTGGAATCATGGGCGCAGGACATGCCAGATACATAACAGAGTCTGTAGATGGTGCAACCGTAACCGCCTTCTTCGATCTCGATTCCGCCCGAATGGATGCTCTAGCAACTGAGTTAACTGCTAAATCTGGCGCGACAATTAATAAGCACTCATCTGTTGCTGATCTCGTAAACGACCCAACTGTGGATGCAATTATTATCTGCTCACCCGATGGACTTCATCCAGAACATCTTGAACTTTGCGTTAAAGCTGGAAAACCAACGCTCTGCGAAAAGCCGCTTGCGCCACGTTTAGAAGATGCCAAGAATATTGCCGAAATAGTTAAAGCCTCAGGAGTTCCTGTCGCCCTTGGATTTATGCGACGTTTCGATCCTGGTTATGTACAAATGAAGAAAGAGATTCAATCTGGCAAGTACGGTGAAGTAATTCAAATTCGCGCCGTAAGCCGAAATGTTTCATCTCCTGGTGCAACTACTGCCGGAATGATTTCTAATTCTGCTGTGCACGAATTCGATATTGCGCGCTGGTTACTAGAAGAAGAGTTCACAACAGTTTCTGTGGCATATGCCAAGAAAACTACTCATGCTGTTCCTGATATTCAGGATGCGATCAGTATCTTGGCCCACACCGAATCTGGCGTATTAATGACAGTTGATAACTGTGCAAATAGCACCTACGGATATGACGTACGCGTTGAAGTTCTGATGCAAAACGGTTCTCTGGAGCTAAATAATCTCGGAGATCTAACGATCAGCTTTGGCTTTGAACTTCCCGGTCGCAAAGCCGGACGTCTGCATGACAACTGGATCGGCCGCTTTACCGATGCCTACATCGGCGAACTGCGCGCTTGGGTCGCCTCAATTAAAGATGGCGTTGTAAATCCCAATCTCGCGACTGTCGATGATGGCATCGCCGCAAGCATTGCTTGCGAAAAGGGAATCGCTTCGCTTTAGTAAGCCAGTAACAATTAAGACTGTTGCTGCATAGACCAGAGCGTCCAAATATGGGTGCGCACCGTTAACGGTTGGCGCATGATTTGTACGATCTGAAAAGCGACATCGTCAGGGCGTAAGTAAGTAGCCAACTTTGCCTCTCCTGCAGTACGCCCAGCTTCGATTGCAAATTGGGTATCTGTTCCTGCTGGACATACCAAAGCAACGCGCACGCCTTTTTCACGGAGTTCACGATCTAGTCCGCCGGCAAAACCAACCTGGGCATGCTTAGTTCCAGCATAAATTGATTCATCTCCGCCGCCACGGAAGCCCGCAACTGAAGAAACCATGATGATATCGCCAGCTTTTTTAGCCAGCATTGTTGGCAATGTTGCGCGAACAATATGAACACTAGCTTCATAATTTGTGCGCATCATGCGATTTACTTCATCGTCGCTGTAATCAAGCACAGATCCATACATACCAATTCCTGCATTCGGTACAACGCAATCAATTGTTCCGAAGGTATCTATGGCCTTCTTCGCTACCGCACGTGAGACATCAGGTATTGATGAATCGCCAGCTAGATAAGCGGCATTCGCTGCTCCGAGTTGATCAACCATCTCTTTAAGTTTGGCTTCGTTACGAGCATTGAGAACTACTTTGCAACCTAATTCAACAAGTTGCTTTGCGGCCGCGGCGCCAATTCCGGTTGTCGCGCCAGTGATTACTACTACAGAACCTTTGATATCTCTTAGTTGGTATGTCATGGGGGAATAATAGAACAAGATCTTTAGCCTGGCTAGACAAAATTTTTAATGCAAAATATTCACTGCTCGGGCGATCACCAGACCTACTGTAATTAGCGAGGTAAGTGATTGCGCCATCATCAAAATTTTTGCCCAACGACTTAATGGAGCGGTATCGGTTGGACTAAATGCGCTGGCATTTGTCACCGAGATATATAAGTAATCAAAGAAAGTTGGGTGCCAGCCTTTGGCGCGATATTCCGGTGAACTCATCTGCGGAAAGAGAAAATCTGGCACCGGTTTGCGAGCTTCTGCTCGTGAGCCAGGACCACCGCGGTCTAGCTCCCAGAACCAAAGACTGAAAATAACAATATTTGCAAGCCAAATCGATCCACCTGATAACAACAACATATTGGCATCTTTAATGGAACCTTGAACTAAACCATCAATTAACTTGATTGCAGATGCGGTATTCGAAATAGTCATCACGCTAGTCAGCGCAATACTTAAATTTCTTGTTGGCTCGTGATGTTTTCCGATTCGTCTTGGCGTCAAAGCCACCAAAAAGATAAGGAGTAGAGCTTCAAAGATGCAGATGTACCTTTGAATTCCAAGGGAAAGATCTCTGGGAAGCAAGAACTGCAGGGCGATAACGAAAAACACGCCTAGCGAGACTGATAGGCGATGTTCTCCTTCATGAGGTTCATGCCAATGTCTTACAGACGAGTCGACCATTTACTTTTACAGCGCATCCATGACTGTGATGGTTTCACCAAATACATAATTAGGTCCGACCGCCTGCCACGCTTTGCTATTTTCATTGACCATGTGGGCATCCCAAGATGGGCGATCGCTCCAAATCTCCCAAACATTTACTACATCTGGTTTCTGGGTATCGCGATAGATATCGATAAATTCGCAGCCAGCTTCGGTGCGAATTACCGCAATATGGCTTTTGAGTTTTGAAACAAACTCATCAAATTGGCCAGGTTTAACGTTTACTTCAACGAATAGAAATACTTTGCTCATATGGCAAAGGTATCTCTTTTTACCTTTAATAAAAAGAAAAGCCTTCCGGTGTGAAAGGCACCGAAAGGCTCATCTCGTGCGCGCGAAGGGATTCGAACCCCTAACCTTCTGATCCGTAGTCAGATGCTCTATCCGTTGAGCTACGCACGCCTATTTACTTGTATTACAGGTTAACACCCGTCTGCGAATAGTACAGGCTTTTCAAAGGCCACCCAAACCTAGTAATTCTTCGCGCAAAACTGCCTTTTTACGTGGCTTTCCAAGAGGTTCACCGGCTGCAACTTCTGCTGCATTTATCGCTTCCCAGTGAGATTGCGAAACGATTTTTTTACCTTTCAGCAAATCACTAACGTCGCCACTATTTTTTGCTGACTTTAAATCTTTAACTAAGTTTTTCATAACATCTGACGCATCAGATTTATTAGTGCCAATTACGCCTGATGGGCCGCGTTTTGCCCAACCAACAACGTAAAGATTTTCGTTAACACGCCCATCAGTGTTTACAACTTTGCCGTGGTCGTATGGAATACCTGGGATGCTCTCTGCTTCATAACCAATTGCAGTAATCACTAAGCCACACTTGACTGAGAATTTCTCATCGCTTCCGGTCTTTTGGAATACAACCTCTTCCACTTTGCCAACACCTTTTATCTCAACAGGTGTTGCTAAGAACTGGAATTTCATTGTGCGATCATGGCTAGTCGGTTCTTTCTCAGAGATCAATAGCATCGCATCGAGATTACTTTTGGTATCTTTCTCGATTGCATCACCCGCGCGAGCAATAGCAGATTCGATATCTGATTTACTGATTAACACATTCGTGTGCTCTAGTTTTGGAAGCTCACGAAGTTCAGGTGAAGTAAACGCGGCGTGTTCTGGACCGCGTCGCGCGCTGATAATTACTTCACGGATCGCTGATTTCTTAAAAGCCGCGATTGCATGATCTGCAGTATCTGTTGGATCCAACTCACTTGGCTCAAGAGCCAACATGCGCGCTACATCCATCGCAACATTGCCCGCACCAATAACAACTGCAGTTTCGCAATTAAGCGGAACTTCTACGCTATGAAAATCAGGGTGGGAGTTATACCAAGGTACAAATTCAGCAGCTGATAATGAACCTGGTAAATCTTCCCCTGGAATACCAAGTTTTTTGCCGAGCGCAGAACCTGTTGCTAAAACAACGGCGTCATACATCTCTTTTAACTGTTCGATCGAGATATCAGTGCCGAGTTCAACTCCGCCAAATAGACGAAAATTTCCAGCGGTGGCTACCTTCTCAAAGACCTTCGAGACGGTCTTAATCTTTGGATGATCAGGTGCTACGCCACTTCGAACCAAACCCCAAGGCGTTGGCAGACGTTCGATCATATCGATCGTAAATTGCAATTCATCGGTCTGTAAATTCTGTAGCGCCTGTGCTGCAAAGTAGCCGGCGGGACCTGCGCCAACGATTGCTACCTTATAGGACGTCATAGTTAAGTCTATTCGTAAGCGGTAACAAACTAAAACTTTCCAATTACGAACTTACCTAAATTCTTAAAGCCACCAAACTTTTGAAAATTTTTCATGTAGAAACCGGCTCGCACAAGCGGCGCGAGCCCACCGAATACTCTTTGAAATACTTGGGCGCGTGCTCGTAAGTCCGACTCTGTTCCCCAACGGCTGCCGGAACTCTCCTCGGGGTGAACGGCGATCGTAATTGGCAAGAATGTAGCCATGCCACCCTTTTTAAGCAGATCAGTTATAAAGATATATTCATCGCCCAAGTAATTTTCTACGCCAGCGCCAAAGTTTTCATCAAAGGCGACGCCTTTATTTCTTGCGCTGTCTACTCGAACAATCATTTCGTAGGTCGCGGCTTTTGCAGAATTGAATTTAGTTAATTTAGTTATTACTTTCGGGTAAGCCTTACGGAGAGCGCCTTTCGTATCTACCGCTTGGGCAAGGACCAGGTCGCAATCTGGATTCGCTTCTAAGTAAGAAACCGCAGATTTGATGCCATTACTTAAAAATACGATCTCATCGTCGGCAAATAACAAGTACCTGGTTTCAGTATTTTTCAAAACAACATTCCTGCTCTTTGCCACACCTTTTGCTTTAGATTCGGTAGATTTAAATTCAAAGTTAGTTGGTAATGTAAATTCAATATTTTGAGGATTTTGGATCGAAATGTAAACCTCGTGATTCAGATCCACTTCTGGAGCAGTAATATTTTTTAATCGATCGGCCAAAACGGAATATCCGATGGTAAGTAA
>WLQO01000071.1 GCA_009698295.1 Actinomycetota bacterium
AGGAATTACGCTCAATTAGATTAACTAATTGAGAAGATCTGGTGAAAGGCCGGCTTCAGTATCTGGAATTCCAAGCTCTCCTGCGCGTTTATCGGCCATCGCCAAGAGGCGACGAATTCGTCCAGCGATCGCATCTTTAGTCATCGGAGGTGAAGCAAGAGAACCGAGTTCTTCCAGGCTTGCTTGGCCATGGCTAATACGTAATTCGCCCGCCTCCTTTAAATGATCAGGAATTGTTGGACCTAAAATTTCCATCGCGCGCTGCACTCGAGCTGCTGCTGCGACAGCGGCACGTGCAGAACGGCGCAGATTTGCATCATCAAAGTTTGCAAGACGGTTTGCAGTCGCGCGAACTTCGCGACGCATCCGTCGCTCTTCCCAGGCAAGCACGCTCTCATGCGCACCTAGACGCGTCAGCAAGACGCCGATGGCATCTCCATCTCGAATTACAACGCGATCGACTCCACGAACTTCACGCGCTTTAGCGGTGATCCCTAATCGTCTTGCAGCACCGACTAGTGCAAGGGCGGCTTCAGGTCCCGGGCAAGTAATTTCAAGTGATGAAGAACGACCTGGCTCAGTAAGTGAACCGTGTGCGACAAATGCACCACGCCAGGCGGCTTCTGCATCGCAGATATTTGCTGCGACAACTTGTGGCGGAAGTCCCCGCACTGGACGGCCATTGCTATCGATTAAACCAGTTTGGCGAGCCAGCGCATCGCCGGCCTCAATTACACGAACAACATAACGACTTCCTTTGCGAAGTCCGCTAGATGAGAGAACTGCCAAATCACTATCGTGACCGTAAATATCTGCAATATCTTTTTTAAGGCGGCGCGCGCTCTGCGAGGTATCTAGCTCAACTTCAATTACAACTTTTCCGGCTGCAATATGTAAGCCGCCAGCAAAACGCAGAAGTGAAGATACTTCGGCTTTGCGGCAGCAAGGTTTTGTAACTGAGAGACGACTGAGTTCGTCTTTGACTGCTGCGGTCATTGCCATGTGCTTATCCAAACAGGTTTTTGCTCGCAATGTGTGCGAAAAGCGAGGTCAATTTTTTAGAATTGTGATGTATCAATGCGGCGTTATCGCGCAAATCGGCTACTACCAACTCTCCACCTGTACTTGAAAGATTGGCCATAATCTCATCCTCCTGCGAAATAAGGCTCTCATCTGCAAAAACATAATCAAAGTGCAGGCCTGGGGCATATTGATACAAGATATTTATATGTTCTAACGGAGTATATCCAGCATATTCACCTGAATTAAAATTTTGCCCAGCGGTACTTGCCGAATCTAAATTCAGGATCAAAAATTTCTTCGCTTTTGAATTTATCAGTGCTTGCCGTTGTTCCGGAACCAGTAAGTGCGGCAAAACGCTAGAAAACCAAGAGCCGGGTCCCATAACAATCCAATCCGCATCTTCAATCGCTGCTAAAGATTCCTCACGTGCGGCAGGGTTTTCTGGATGCAGTCTTAGGGATTCCAGACGTCCTTTTGCTGTGGCCACTTGCACTTGACCTTTGACAATGAATCTTCCCGTCGAATTGGTAAATGTTGCTTCAATATCTAAGGGCTCTTTAGACATAGGAAGCACGCGACCAATAACTTTTAAGAGCGCACCAACACGATCTAAACCAGCAACCGGATCTTCACCTTTATTCCATAACGCGGCTAATAAGAGATTACCGACAGCGTGCCCATCTAGCGCGCCATCACTGGCGAAGCGATATTGCATAATCTCAGCCCAACTGCGACCCCATTCATCATCACTGCAAAGCGCTGCAAGAGCCATCCGTAAATCACCGGGCGGAAAGATAGGAAACTCTTCTCGTAAACGTCCACTAGATCCACCATTGTCGGCAACAGTAACTATCGCAGTTATATCTGAAGTGATTCCTCGCAAGGCAGATAAGGTCGCGGCCAATCCATGGCCGCCACCTAAGGCAACTACGCGAGGACTACGACCACTCATTCACGACCAACATCGCGATGAGTTGCATGTGCTGATATTTCAATATCGGAATTATCTGTAGATAATTGTCTGGCAATCTCTTCGCCAATTGCGACGCTACGATGTTTTCCACCAGTGCAACCGATTGCGATAGTCACATACTTCTTACCTTCACGAAGGTAACCCGGCATCATTTGTCGGATAACACCAACATAACTCTTTACGAAGTCGGTAACACCTTCACTTGTCAAAACTTTCTTAGAGACTTCAGGAGTAAGTCCTGTCAGCGGACGCAATTCAGGAATCCAATGTGGATTTGGAATAAAGCGACAATCCAAGACCAGGTCAGCATCTACAGGAATTCCGTACTTATAACCGAAAGAGAGAACGTTGATACGTATTGCATCCAGCATTCCGGCAGAGAAAATTTCCCCAACTCTCTTCTCTAACTGATGCACATTGAGGTTAGAAGTATCAATTACAACATCTGCCTGTGAACGTAGCTCCTCCAGTTTGGCTCGTTCACGTGCGATCCCATCGACTATTCGATCTTTAGCTTGCAATGGATGTGGGCGACGTGTTGATTCAAAGCGCTGCACTAGCGATTGATCTGTTGCATCTAAAAACAGTAGGCGATACGCAATGCCATTTGATTTAAGTGTCTGCAATGAATTATTTAGCGCATCAAAGAATTTGCCTCCACGAACATCGACTACGACAGCTAGCGAGGAAATTTCTGAAGTTGCTGTCTGGGTAGCGAGCTCGGGCAAGAGCGCAGGAGGTAAGTTATCTACTACATACCAACCAAGATCTTCTAAGGCGTGCGCCACGGTAGAACGTCCCGCACCTGACATGCCGGTTACGATCAATAACTCTTTAGTGGCCATGGTTATATTCTGCCTGCACTGTCAAGGATCGCTAAATTCAAAGGATCTCCCCCGTCTGCATATCGATGCCTTTTGCATCCGTAGCGTGCAGCTCTGAACCTTCGCGCTGATGTTGCAGATACTCAAAGATAGTCTCCGCGATTTTCTGACCGATACCTGGAGTCAGCGCCAATTCGTGCAAGCTCGCTTTACGTAACGCTGCAACCGACCCGAACCGATCCAACAGAGCAGCACGACGAGAACGTCCCATTTGAGGGATGTCATCCAGAACAGATTCCAACATAACCTTGGACCGTCGGGACCTATGGAAGGTAATTGCAAAGCGATGTGCCTCATCACGTATGCGCTGAAGTAAGTACATACCCTCACTTGTGCGCGGCAAAATAAGTGGATCAGAATTACGAGGAAGCCAAACTTCTTCCAAACGCTTAGCTAAACCGCAAAGGGCGATATCACTTATACCTAATTCATCTAAGGCGCGCTGGGCGGCGGCGACCTGCGGCGCACCTCCATCAACAACTATCAACTGTGGTGGATAGGAGAATTTACTTAACTTGCCGCCAATTTCTGCGACATCTGATTCATCTGCTGCGCGATCATTTAAAAATCGTTTCATGCGGCGAGTGATCACTTGATGCATAGCGCGAGTGTCATCGGAGGCGGTGGTCGTATCGATAATAAAGCGACGATACTCACTCTTCTTAGCCAAGCCATCTTCAAAAACCACCATCGATGCGACAACTGAAGTCCCAGAAATATTTGAGATATCAAAGCATTCAATACGTAAGGGAGTTCTTGTCAGTTGCAGTTGCTCTTCAATCTCCAGTAGCGCTTTACCGCTGACTGCTGCATCTGTGGCTCGCTTACTCAAAAATTGAATCAACGCATAATGCGCATTGCGATCTACCGTTTGAAGTAGCTCCACCTTTTCGCCTCTTTGCGGCACCTTGATCGCAACTTTGGCTCCACGTAACCCAGTTAACCAACCTTCTAAAGCAATTTGGTCACTTGGTTCGCGATTAAGGAAAATCTCACTTGGTATATCTGCCGGTGCTGCACCGCTGTAGATCGAAAAAAAGAGTGATGCAACTTGGTCATCGCCTTCCAACGCTCGTTCTTGATCAACTATCCAAGAGCGTGAACCTTTAATCGATCCACGGCGAACCATGAAGATCGATCCCGCAGCATGTAGTCCCTCTTCATGAATAGAGATGAAATCTCCATCAAGATCATCGGAAAGATTTCCCTGCGTTGATTTTTGTGCCTTTTCGAAAGATTCAATTTGATCGCGGATTCGGGCAGCGCGTTCAAACTCTTCGCGACTGGCAGCTAGCTCCATCTCGTCACGAAGCTTTGGAAGTATATCTTCCATCCCTGCTTCCATAAAAGCATCTAACTTAACCGCTATCTCACGATGTTCGGTTGGAGTAACCCAACCAACGCAAGGCGCAGCGCACTTTCCGATATCTCCTAATAAGCACTGTCGTTTGCTACGTTGCGCGCGTTTGAAATTTCCTTCGCTGCAAGAGCGCACTGGAAAGACTTTCAGCAGCACTTCGTAAGTATTTCGGAGAGCCCAGGCATTTGTATAAGGACCAAAGTATTTCAGGCCTGGACGTTTCTCTTTTCTAGTAATAAAGATGCGAGGGAATTCATCCTGCATTGAAATAGCTAAATAGGGATAAGACTTATCATCTTTAAATTGCACGTTATAAGTTGGTTGGTACTGCTTGATCCAAGAGAATTCCAGGGCCAACGCCTCTAGTTCAGTCCCAACAATCGTCCAATCAACGCGCACCGCCTCGTGCACCATGCGATGGGTCTTGCGCGCTAAATTGGAACCGAAATAAGTTGTTAAGCGATTCTTTAAATTCTTTGCCTTGCCGACATAAATAACTTTATCTTTCCCATTATAAAAACGATAAACCCCTGGGAGTTCAGGGATCTCTTTGGGGCGATAACTTGCGGGATCTGACATTTATTTCACGGCAGCTTTTTTCTTTGCTGGCGCGCGATTGCTCGCCAAAATCTCTGCCAAGTAATGCCCGGTGTAACTCGCCTTCGCTTTCGCAACATCCTCTGGCGTGCCTTCTGCAACAACTTCTCCCCCACGGAAACCACCTTCTGGCCCCATATCGATAACCCAGTCTGAACATTTGATAACGTCGAGATTGTGTTCAATTACGACCACAGTGTTGCCAGTATCTACCAGGCGGTTAAGAACGGTTAACAATTTATTTACATCTTCAAAGTGCAGCCCAGTGGTTGGCTCGTCCAAAACATAAATCGTGCGGCCGGTCGATCTACGCTGTAATTCGGTTGCAAGCTTTACTCTTTGCGCTTCACCGCCTGAAAGTGTCGGTGCGGATTGACCTAATCGAACATACCCCAGGCCGACATCATTTAGCGTTTTCAAGTAACGTGCGATCGCGGGTACCGATTCAAAGAAACCGCTTGCTTCTTCGATCGGCATGTTAAGTACTTCAGCGATGGTCTTACCCTTGTAATGCACTTCAAGAGTTTCCCGGTTATAACGAGCCCCATGACAAATTTCGCATGGAACATATACATCAGGTAGGAAGTTCATCTCGATTGTGATCGTTCCATCACCAGAACAGTTTTCGCAGCGTCCACCTTTTACGTTAAATGAGAAACGACCTTGCTGGTATCCGCGAATCTTGGCCTCAGTGGTTTCCGCAAAAAGGGCGCGGATTTTGTCGAATACACCTGTATATGTAGCCGGGTTTGAACGCGGTGTGCGACCAATTGGAGATTGATCGACGTGGACTACTTTGTCCAATAACTCAATGCCAGTAATTGTGCGGTGGCGTCCAGGTACTAAACGCGCTCCATTTAATTTATTAGCAAGTGTCGTATATAAAATATCGTTTATAAGCGTTGACTTACCTGAACCACTGACTCCGGTAACTGAAACAAAAACGCCTAAAGGAACTTCAACTTCAATATCTTTTAGATTATTCTCTTTTGCACCCTTCACAACCAGCTTGCGCTTTTGATCGAGCGGACGGCGTTGCTTTGGAATTGCA
>WLQO01000072.1 GCA_009698295.1 Actinomycetota bacterium
CATGGTTTGTATCTTTAGGGTTGCATCGAGTTGATGAAGATGGCGTGACCATTGAGGTTGAAGTTGAAATTGGCAAACCAATTTTCCCAGATTACTCATCGAAAGTTGCGCCACCCGTTAGAGGACCAAGGCGAAAGTTAAAGGCTAGATCCGGTCATCGCTGGTTCCCAGCAGATTTCCACACGCACTCAGTGCATTCAGATGGCGATTTAACCCTGAATGAGTTGGCATCCCTTGCAGCAACTCGTGGGTTAGAACTTCTTGCTATTACCGACCACAACACAACAAGTCACCACAGATTTTTGCCCGAGGTTTCAAAGTTTGCTGGAATTAATTTAGTTGCGGGGCAAGAAGTCACAACCGACACTGGCCACGCAAATTCTTTCGGTCACAGCGAATGGGTGGATTACCGCGAGGCGACTGATCGCTGGCTTAGCGATACGAAGAAACAGGGCGGCCTGCTTTCGGTTAACCATCCTTTATCAGCGCCTTGTCATTGGCGTCGTGATACCCCAGATGGAATTGATATGACCGAACTCTGGCATTCATCTTGGGATCGAATTAGTGATGATCCGCTGAAATGGTGGAGTGAGAATGGATCAAAGATTCCGATTGGAGGAAGTGATTTCCATAGATTTACATCCGATGGTTTACCGGGGGAGCCAACAACTTGGGTAGAAATCGATACTGAAGATAATGAAGTTACTCAAGATCAAGTTCTGAAGGCGCTTAGCCAAGGAAGAGTTGCAATTTCTGCTGACCCAAAATCTGCGGTCGTCTTTGCCCTTGAAGATGAGATGGCAGTTGATGGCGGAGATGGGCTTACTTTGATCACACCGTCTGGAAGAAAAGAATTGATCACTAAAGATTTTATGACTGTCTCCGGTGAGAGCGGCTTGTATTCGCTAAAGGATTCCAACGGCGTTTATCACGCTATTGGTTATCGAAATTAGGCGATATCTCCGCCTCGCTGTGTGCCTTCGCGCTCAGCAATCTTCTTAGCAATCATTTGCGCAATAGCTAAATCTTCATAGCCATCAGCAATTGGATCGTATTCTTGCTTTCCGGTTAGGACGAGGTTATGGAAAGCCACGAGTTCGTTTTCGAATGAAGCAGAGTACGAATTGGTACGTGTTACTTCATGATCAATGCCACGACGACGCGTTGAGATCAGCTGCGTTGGAATTCTTAAAATATAAGGGCTAGGGAAGATTAAATGGTGACCTTCTTCTTCATTAACCCAGCGAATTTCTTCTTGATAAGCCGGATATTGATCTAGATAGAACCATCTAATGGTTACGCGTACACCATCAGCAGTTCGAGCATGAATAATTATTGCTTCGCTCTGACCAGGACTTGGCCAGCGATCTACAAAATCAACCTCGGTTATATGCACATTTAGAGCGCGCAAAACTGAAAATTCATGGATAACGCTGCCAAGAACGATATCGGTGTAAAGATCGCCAAATGACTTCGCTGCCGCTTCTCCCAAAGCTTCCTGCTGAGTTTCACTCTTTATTTTCGAGAAAATTCCGTTTAGCGCGGCAGGTGATGCAGGCATATCTACTGATAGCTCAGATGTTACAAGTTGGCTATCGCCACTTGGATGAAGAACAAGTACGTCTACTGTCTTTGGTCGGGACTTGATCGCATTCCGTGCAGCGATAACTGCGTTATCAAAAGTCTTCATGTACCCGATCATCAATTGCTTACCCGAAGACTTCAGAGCTTTTTCTATTTCAACCATTTCACGTTTTGTATATGCCAGTGGCTTTTCACAAAAAACATTCAATCCTGCGCCGAGAGCACTTACTACCACTTCGGAATGTGAACCCGAATTGAGCACCATGATGGCATCTACAGATCCTGATGTAATCAATTTATCCGGTGAATCAAAACAATTTTCACGAGAAATTCCGAATCGATCTGCAAGTACATGTGTAGCTGCGAGATTCAAATCAGCGATCGCGACTACTTCATACAAGTCGCTTCTTCGAGTGAGTATTGGTAAATGAACTGAAGATGCGACGGCACCCGCGCCAACTAAACCCACACGAACGCGCTTCATAGAATTCCTTTGATAAATGAAAATCAACAACAAAAGCCTAATGCGATTGCTAGTGAATTCCGAGTGCTAGGGTGGTATGGTATCGAATTCATACAGCGTAAATCTAGAGTTTTCGAATTAAATATTTAAGGGCAGGCGGGTGATCTTTGTGGGTAAGGCTAAGCAAAATGCAGAAGCAACAATTTCTGATGTTGCCTTACATGCAGGTGTCAGTACGGCCACAGTAAGCCGTGTGATAGCCGGGGTCGGCTATGTCGCCGTAAAGACCCGCGAGCAAGTAAATAAGAGCATTACGGCCCTTAGTTACCAGCCTTCTTCAATTGCTCAATCTCTGCGCCGCCAAAGCTCGACCATGATCGGATTAATACTCACCGATATTCAAAACCCTTTCTATCCTGAAATGGTTAGGGGCATTGAAGATGAAGTTCAACGTCGTGGTTATTCATTAATTCTATGTAATTCAGCCGATGATTCAGAGCGTGAAAATTCTTACCTGGACTTCTTGGCAAGTCACAGAGCAGCAGGAATTATTGTCTGCGCTGATGGTGTATTAAAGCGCCATCGTAAAAAATTGCTGGCACAGCGCGCAAAAATTATATTGGTTAACGTTCAAAAAGAAGATTCAGATCTTCCCACTGTTTCTAGTCAGGACTTTGAAGGCGGCGAGATTGCTGCCAAACACTTGGTTGCCTGTGGCTATCCAAAAATTATTTATATTGGAAATGGATCCGAAAAAGAATTTGGATCATTGCGCTTAGATGGTGTCAAAAAAGGTGCAGGTAAAGTCAAATTTGAAATTGTGTTTAGCGATGACACTCTGCAAGCGGGTGCGCGAATAGCCGATGAGATAGCTAAAAAGTTCAATCCGCCATACGGAATTGTTGCCCATAATGATCTAATAGCGATCGGAGCCATGCACCATTTCGTCGAGAAAAAAATTAAAGTTCCACAGCAAGTGGGAATTGTGGGTTATGACGATATTGCACTGAGCGCTTATGTAACTCCAGGGTTAACAACTATTAATCAAAATCAATACGACTTGGGTACTGAAGCGATGGCCATGCTTGATGATTTGATCAAAGGTGTGAAAGTGAAAAAGAAGCGCATGATTCCTTCCGAATTAGTTTTAAGAAGTTCAACAACAAAGATATGAATGGAGAAGCAATGTCACTAAAGGATCACAGCCCAACTCAATCGGATGTTAAATGGGTAAAAGATGAGGTTGCCGCCATTCACGAAAGAAACCGCCAACGTGGACATGCTGATTGGTGCGATCAAGACTTTGACTTCACCTGCCCATCATCGGTTACCTACCCTTTCCAGTGGTTCTGGGACTCCTGTTTCCATGCAATCGCCCTTAGCCACGTTGATTTAGCCAAAGCAGAAGCTGAACTAAAAAGTCTGCTTAAGAATCAACATTCTGACGGCTTTATTTCACACGTAACTTTTTGGCAACGCGATGCATACGAAGAGATGGTTTCAACTTATGCGATTGCTTTCCGCAGCAAGTACTTGTCCGATGAAATGCAACCACCGCTGCTGGCCGAAGCAGTCAGTGCAGTTGCAAAACGTGGTCGGGGAGTCGATTTCATTAACGAAGTCTTGCCTGCAGTAAAACGTTTTTACGAGTGGCTGCACACAGTACGAAATCCTTACGGTGATGGTTTGGTGCGCGTGGTGCAACCAGATGAGACCGGAATTGATCATTCTCCGGTCTGGGATGAAATCATGAAGATCCAGGACGAGGAGCACGATTCCTGGGATCGTGGCTGGCATTCAATTTGTGATCCTTACGACAAATACAATCGTGATCCAAAGAAGATGATTGAGCTAAATCACTTTGTTGTTGCAGATGTCATGACGAATACGATTTACATCGAGAACCTTCATGTCCTTTCTGATCTTTGTCAGCAAGTAGGAGATTCTGCCAGTGCTGCGGAATACTTAGCACGTGCCAAAAAAGCTCGTGTAAGTCTTGATGAACTTTGCTGGAACGAGTCAGATGGCTTGTATTACGGCGTAAACGGTAAAGAGAATAAGCCACTTAATGTAAATACCTTTATGTCACTTATGCCATTACTTTTGCCAGATTTGGATAAGAAGAAAGCAGATTTACTTATTGCGCGAGTTCTTAACCCAGAAGAGTATTGGGCTGAATATCCAATTCCTAGCGTTGCTATGAACCATCCGACTTACCGTCCTGACACCGTTGGTGGAAATCTAGTTTGGCGCGGTCCATCTTGGATGAATAGCAATTGGTATATCGCACGTGGGCTAAAGCGCCACGGCCGCCTTGATTTGGCTCGCCACATCGCAAATCAAAGCGTTGCCATGGTTCAAAAGAGCGGCTTCCGCGAGTATTACAACCCGCAAACTGCATTCGGCCGAGGAGCGCCAGACTTTAGCTGGTCAACAATTCTGATCGATTTATTAGATGAGGTTAAGTAATTAATGAGTCATTTACTTAAGAACGCCAAAATCGGAATCGTTGCCCTTAACTGGAAATTTGAAATGGCTAAATCTGCCGATTTCCTAAAGCGAATTGCAGCCTATGGTTTCAAGGGAATTCAGATCTCGGTAGAACAAGCCAATTCCGATACCTTCTTGCAGCAAATGAAAGAAAATGGATTAGCAACTGCAGAGCAATATCTAGATATCGCTTGCGATGAAAACGGACCGTTGCCCACTGCCGATGCGCATTCCAAAGAGATAGTCGATGCCGCAATTCGTGGCGGTGTTGAGATGCTGGTATTTGCTGTTGATGGAACTATTGAACGAGATATCTACGCAGGTCGCACCCATCTTGGACCACATCTAAATACAAATGGTTATCAGCGCCTAGCAGATCACATTGCAATGTATGCACTGCAAGCCAAGGCTGCTGGAGTCCGCTCATCTTTTCATCCGCACTCCGCTACTTTTATCGAAACTCCAGATGAAACCCGCAAGTTAATGGCTTTATTAGATTATGAATTAGTCGGGATGTGTCTTGATGTTGGCCACTGGATAGTCGGCGGTGGAGATCCAGTACAAGGTGTTATTGAATACGGCAATCGTGTTACTCATGTTCATATAAAGGATGTAGATCCGAAAGTACTTGCAAAGCTTGTTTCCGGTGAATACGAACGAATGCATTTTGCTGTAGAAGAAGATTATTTATTTGTACCCGCAGGTGAAGGAGCCCTTGATTTACCTGGGTTATTTGCCGAATTAGAGAAGATTGATTTCGCTGGTTGGATGATGAGCGAACAAGATAAAGCGCGCGAACCCGCTGAAGAGAAATCAGGCGTATCTATGCGCAATATAAAGGCGGCGCTGGGCCTTTAACTATTGGCGTATCCTTACCTAGAAGAGTCGCCCGGATCACCGCGTTACGCCCAGATTAATTTCTAGGTGGACCGAGGAAAGTCCGGACTTCACAGAGCAAGGTGGTGGGTAACACCCACCCGGAGAAATCCGCGGGATTAGTGCCACAGAAAATAGACCGCACATGAAAATGTGTAAGGGTGAAACGGTGGTGTAAGAGACCACCAGTATTTGTAGTGATGCAGATAGCTTGGTAAACCCCACCTGAAGCAAGACCACGCAGATGGCGTTTGAGAACTGCTCGTTCGAGCCATCGG
>WLQO01000073.1 GCA_009698295.1 Actinomycetota bacterium
AAACTCTGCAAGACAAGCGTGCACGATAGTGCGAAATGCGCGTTGTGAACCATCGCTAATTTTAATTGCAAATGCGCGACCATCTGACAGCGAAGTTACATTTACTGCCTCAGCGCCATCTTTCATAAATAAACCAGGCACTTGCTGCATCATCTCTGTGTTGTGGCGACCAAAGCCACCTACCATTTCTGGAACTGCGCGAGCTGCAGCTATTACGGATTGATGAACTGGATCTTTAGAAACTGTTGCTGCGTGAACGATTCGGGCGATTCCTATTAACGAAATTAAAAATAGCGGGGCGCCACATCCATCAGTTGAAGTTAGCGTAATTTTTTCTCCCGACAAATCTTCAAGTTCTTTCTTAATAGCCACTTGTAGCGGATGGTCTTGATCCAAATAGTTCGCAATTGGCCAACCATTGACTACGCAAGTTGCCAACATTGCAGAATGCTTTCCGCTGCAATTCATTGCGATTCGAGCTGGCGGCTTATCTCCCCAAGCAAGTTTTTCAGCCTCACCAATTGGGCGATCCAAGGCGCACTGCAGCGCACTTTCATCTAAACCAACTGATGCCAAAATTTCACGAGCGCCATCCATGTGCATATCGCCCCCAGAATGGCTTGCTTGGGCCAGTGCCAATAAACGTGGCTCTAAAACTAATCCGTTGCGTACCATCGCAGAAGCCTGTCCGCATTTAATAGCAGAGCGTGGAAATACCTTTGTGTCGACATCACCGAGTGTTTTAAAGATTGTGCCATCGGCATTTAACATTGCTAAGAAACCACGGTGTTCGGATTCAACAACTCCATCGCGTACATACTCGGCTAAGACTGCATCGTTAAACATTTTTATCCTTCGCTCTTGTTAATTAGTTGGTATTAATCGGATTGGCGTTCTAGTGATGACCAGATATGTGCTTGTAACTCTTGACCTTCTGCAGCCATGTCATAAGCGAAGAAGAGTTCGCCTGCAACTAAACCATATAAACGTACGCCGGCTGTGACTATCTTCGCCGACGGAGCAGAGTAACCCTGATCCATTACTAATTGAATCTTTGGACCATCAAACTGTCCAACCCATCCTTCAGATATTCCTGTGTTATGCGAGATAACAACTTCCAAAACATTGTTGGGTTTAACGCGCCAGAAACCAGTTTCTGAACCAGCCGGGCGAATAATTTCGCCATCTTTATCGATGATCCAAGAACGTGAGTAATAATTTAGAAAAGGGCGCCCGTCATGATTAAAGACAACTTCATGCGCATATTCAAAGCTCTCAATCGTTGGGTAATCCCCACGACCTTTTCCGCGCCAGGTGCCGACCATCCATGCAAGTGGATTTAAATCAGGGTGTAGACCTTCTGGAATTGTAAAGACCACTTAGAGTCTGCCCCTTCGATATGTGCGCGAATCGCGCGCTTGAGATTCGCGACGACCACGAAATCCGTAAATCACCAATGCAACGCCAATTAATAAAGAAATAACTCCGAGAATAACGGCGCTAGCGATTTCCACACCGTAATACTAAGGCTTTAAAGCTTAGTTACCGCCCACATGATCGCCAGCATTGCTAGCGCCACAATTAAGCCTTGTGCAATCGTGGCCATTTATGCCGGAACAATCACTTGTTGTGAGGCGGCCACGTCTTCAACGGTCAACTGCGCATCAATCGCAGTTGTGCGCTTAACAACGGCTAATGCGATTGGGCCAAGTTCAAAATGGCGCGCAACTGTGCCGAGAAAACCAACTTTTACATCACCGTTCATGACGGCAGTACCTGGTGCGGGCATTACTACTTGGCTGCCATCTAAATGCAACATAACCAAGCGGCGAGGTGGATTGCCGAGATTAAATATCTTCGCCACAGTTTCTTGACCACGATAACAACCCTTATTCATATGTACTGATTTATTCAGTACGCCAAGTTCGTTAGGGATTGATTTGTGATCAGTATCGAATCCAATACGTGGGCGTCCTGCAGCAACACGTTCTGCATCAAGAGCCCAAGTACCAACTTGCATTGCGGTCGCTCCGAAAGTTTCCTGCATCTCTTTTAACTCGGCGCGCGGAACCAAGGCAAATGGCCCGCCAATATCATTTGCAACACCTGGTGCGCGCAATACAACAAATTCACTTGAAGCATCGCGCACATCAACGCGCAACATAAATTTCATCTTCTGCAAGTATGTAATTAAATTTTCAATATACCCCGGATCAAGAACTAGCCAAGTGGTTTCACCATCATCGACTAAATTAAATTGGTACTCAACATGGCCTTGCGGATCCAAGATCAGCGCTGAAGACCATTGGCCAACACCGAGTTCGGAAAGATGTTGGGTGGTTAAATCGTGTAACCACTTCAGGCGATCTACACCAGAGACTGCAATGATATTTAGATGAGAAAGATCAGCCCAGGCTTTACCTTCAAGCAACGCTTTCTGTTCTTTATTGGGTTCACCAAAATGCCAAATGGCGCCTTTATCGACGCCATCTTCTACTAATACTGCAGTCATATTTACTTAACGCACGCCGCGCATAGCCCATAAACTGCAAAGTGAGTGACATCTGTTTTAAATCCATAATCATCGGCTAGGTTTTGTACAAAGTTTGCCGCCGCGTTAATTGGCGCATCTCCAACAGATCCACAATCACTGCAAACCAAATGTAAATGTGTGAGCTCTTCGGCTGCGTGATAAGTGGCTCCACCATGACCAAGGTGCGTATGTTGCACAAGGCCGACATTTTCAAGTGTTTCTAGGTTGCGATAGACAGTTGAAAGATTGATTCCGGGATGAGTTGCTCGAACTTTTTCAGCAACTTCTTCTGGTGTGGCATGGCCAAGTTCGCGCACTGCAGATAAAACTAGTTCGCGCTGTGGCGTTAAGCGCAAGCCTTTATCGCGGAGTTCGTGTTTATCAGCCATGGGTCAATCCTACCTTTAAAGTGAAATGACGATATCTGCGGCAACGCCTTGCGCTGCAGTCACGCGCTGCTCTACGCGCGCACCTGGTGCTTGAACTACGAGAGTCCAAACGCCAGGGGCGGCGAAGAAACGAAACTGTCCTTGCAAATTAGTTGGAAGTTCTGCGGTGAATTCTCCGTCGCGATCTAGCAATCTGACATGTGCGTTACCGACTGGAGTTCCGTTAGGTACTCCATCGTCCCCGTCCCTGAGAACAACACCTTGGATGATTGTTTGTGTTGTAACGTCAATGCCATCGAGTGATGGACCGCCAGGAGTTGCACCGCAAGTCTTCAACTTATGCGCCTACAGCTACTGGTACACCAACGAGTGAACCGTATTCAGTCCATGACCCGTCGTAATTCTTAACGTTTGCCACGCCAAGAAGTTCGTGAAGCACAAACCAAGAGAACGCAGAACGTTCTCCAATACGGCAATACGCGATGGTGTCTTTTGCAAGATCAACACCGGCACCGACGTAAAGCTCCTTTAACTCAGCATCTGTTTTAAATGTTCCATCTTCATTTGCTGCTTTTGACCAAGGAATGTTCTTTGCAGTTGGGATATGTCCCTTGATCTGACCTTGTTCTTGTGGCAAGTGAGCTGGTGCTGCAAGCTCGCCGCTAAATTCAGCAGGAGAGCGCACATCGACTATATTTAATTTGCCGATTGCTGCAATAACCTCATCGCGGTATGCGCGAATTGAATTATCGCGATCCTTGGCAACATAACGAGTTGCAGTGCGAGTTGGAACTTCAGTTACGAATGGGCGCGCATCGAGTTCCCAGCGCTTGCGACCACCGTCGAGTAAACGAACATCTTGGTGTCCGTAAACCTTGAAATACCAAAAGGCGTACGTAGCAAACCAATTGTTATTGCCGCCATACAAGATCACTGTTGAGTCATTTGAGATGCCTGACTTTGAAAGCAGGGCTTCAAACTTCTCCTTTGAGATCAGATCGCGGATCAAGCCATCTTGCAGATCATCACGCCAATGGAATGTGATCGCGTTTTCGATATGGCCTTGCTCGTACAAAGTGGTGTCTTCATCGACCTCTACGATTACAACCTTTGGATTTTTGATATTTTCAGCAACCCAATCGGCGCTGACTAGCGATGTTTCACGTGACATTTTCTCTCCTTATTATTTGAATTATTTGGCTGAACGAGTACGCAAGATGAGCAAATACATCTGGCAACCCAGGCAGAAATTAAATGCCGCATTTAAGAACGCGGCAGCAAGTGCAAACCCAACTGCAACTGTGAATACCCCACCGGCACCAGTTACAGAAGCGATCAAAGCAACGAGTGCGAAAATTAAGCCAACCGCTTGTGCAAATTGTGGCGGGCGAACATCTTCGAAAGTTACTGTTGACTTTAAACGTGGCTTAATAAACTTTTTAAAGATAAGCGCATATGGAGTGAACTGCGGTCCACGCAGAGCACCAATAGCAAAGACAACTGCTTGAAAAGCAATCACCCAAACACTTGATGTCACAAGCGCAGTTGCTAAGACAACTGTTGTGATTACCGCAGACCAACGCGGTCCTCTTGCATCTATCGATACTGTCATTTTATTTCCTTCGCTTATGAGTCGTTTATTAGTTTTGAAATTGCAAACTAAGCACGACACATAGCGCCAGTTAAGCGACCGTAATCAAGCACACGGCGCTTTGTGAAGTAACTGGTTTCGATGCTAAGCATGGCTAAAGAATAAAGTGAGTCAAGGTAAAAGACTAATTGCGACTATTTCGCAACTGCCGAAATCAACCAATAGCGGCGAGCGCAGCGTGCACTTGAGCGCGCTTCGGTGTTCCCATCGCACGGCCTACTTCCACACCAGCGCTATTTAAAAAGAGAGTTGTCGGCGTCGACAAGATATTTAGATCTCGCACAAGTTGAAGATGTGATTCAGCATCGATGTGGGCGTAACGAACATCAGGCATCGTCTTGACCATATCTTCGAGTAAAACCTTGGTCGCGCGACATGGAGTGCAGAAAGCTGATGAGAACTGCACCATCGTTGCCCTTGAGCCCAGCTCGCTCCCGACGATCGCAGCCGTTAACTTCGGCCCATTTACCGTCTTTTTCTTGCGGAATTCACCACGAGTGCGCTGATACCAGATGCCAAAGCCAGTGGCAGCGGCCAGCACGATAACAAGTGGAACGAACGTTTTCACAGGAGTATTCTCTCTCACTTAACCAGATTTAACTAACTCAATTTTCGCGAAAGGCTTGCTGCCATGGCCAAGGTGTTGTTGTTAACAAACACCAATGGCGCCAGCGCGGAAGTTCTGCCATCACTTGCTTTGTTACAACACACTGTAAAGATCTTGCCTGCCGAAGCAAGTGTGCTTATTGATTCACCGGTTATGGATATTGTCTTTGTCGATGCTCGTCGTGAATTGCCGGCAGCAAAGAATTTAACTCGTTTACTGACTTCAAC
>WLQO01000074.1 GCA_009698295.1 Actinomycetota bacterium
AAAAACTTGCCTCAGGAGATGTAATTAAGGTCGCTGAAGTTGTGCGCGATCTTTATCGTCGTGATTTAGATCGCGGTCTTTCTGCTGGTGAAAAGCGCATGCTCGCCAAGGCGAAGCAGATCCTTATCTCTGAGTTAGCTCTTGCCGAGCGCACAGATGAAGAAAAGGCTGCAACTCTCCTTGACGAGGTTCTCGCTTCTTAATTAACTGCCGTATCTCATGATCGCCGCAATCATCGCTGCTGCTGGCAGTGGCGAAAGATTTGGCGCGGCAATTCCAAAGGCTTTAATCCAACTTGGTGATCGCACTTTGATCGAGCACGCAGTTTCTTCTATCTCATCTGTTGCCGATCAAATTATCGTCACCGCTCCCGCGGGATATGAAAAGCAAATTCAGGCTTTAGTTGGCGATGGCATCACAGTCGTAACTGGTGGAGCAACACGTTCAGAAAGTGTGCGCATCGGTTTATCTAAAGTTTTATGCGAAGCCGAATATGTCTTAATCCATGATGCCGCCCGCGCACTTGCATCTCCAGCTTTGGCGCAAAGCGTTGTTGCTGCACTTAAATCTGGCGATGTTGCAGTAATCCCAGGGCTTGCGCAAACAGATACAGTAAAAGTTGTTGATGGCGATGGAATTGTTAAAGCAACTCCAGATCGCACTTCCATGCGCAAGATTCAAACTCCACAAGGTTTTACATATGGCCTCATTAATCAAGCGCATGCAACATCAGGTGAGGCAACCGATGATGCAGCGCTAGTTGAAGCTTTAGGCAAACCGGTTCGGGTTATCGCTGGTGAAGAACGCGCGCTGAAAATAACAACGGCATCAGATCTAGCAACTGCGCTGCAATTCTTAGGCCAATCAACTTCCTTTAAAACTGGCGTGGGCGTTGATGCACATCACTTTGAAGTCGGCCGCCCACTTTGGTTGGCAGGTTTGTTATGGCCAGATCAAGATGGAGTAGAAGGACATTCCGATGGCGATGTTGCAGCACATGCGATCTGTGATGCGCTCTTTGCAGCAAGTGGTCTAGGTGATTTAGGTTCAAACTTCGGTACAGATAAAGTTGAATACAAAGGTGCATCTGGAGTTACTTTATTAAGAGAGACTTCAGCGCTAGTTGAAAAGGCTGGCTATAAAATTTCACATGTATCGGTGCAAGTAATCGGCAATCGCCCCAAGATTGGATCGCGTCGTGTTGAGGCGATCGCTGCGTTATCCGAGGCTTTAGGCGGCGCTGAAGTCGCGTTACTTGCAACAACTACCGATGGAATGGGCTTAACTGGTGAAGGCAAGGGTATTGCCGCCATTGCATCAGCGCTGATTTATTCTAAATAACCCTTGCAAGATAGACTTAGCCAATGAGTTCGCTATCTTTATATGACACGCTAACGCGAACCACATCCCCATTTGTCCCAATTAAAGCTGGCGAAGTCGGCATTTATTTATGTGGTGCAACCGTGCAGGCACCTCCACATATCGGCCATGTTCGCTCTGGCGTTAACTTCGACATTTTGCGCCGCTGGCTAAGCAAATCTGGCTATAACGTAACTTTTATCCGTAACGTCACAGATATAGATGACAAAATTTTGCACAAAGCAGTCCATGAAAAGATGCCATGGTGGGCAGTCGCGATGAAATACGAGCGCGCATTTTCCGATGCTTACGCGGCTTTAAATGTGCAACCACCAACTTATGAACCTCGGGCTACTGGACATATAACTCAGATGATTGAGTTAATGGCTTTGCTTATTGAACGCGGCGCTGCATATGCACCCGGCAATGGCGATGTATACCTAGAAGTTCGCAAGTTAAATTCTTACCTAACACTGTCACGTCAGAAAGTGGATGATCTGCAACCTGCCGCAGATGCCGATGAGACAAATAAGAAAGACCCACGCGACTTTGCTTTATGGAAAGCGGCTAAACCAGGAGATCCATCTTGGCCGACGCCATGGGGTCCAGGTCGCCCAGGTTGGCACTTGGAATGTTCTGCAATGGCGCACGCATATCTTGGTGAAGCATTTGATATTCACGGTGGCGGTTTAGATTTAATTTTTCCGCACCACGAAAATGAGATCGCACAATCAGAAGCAGCTGGCTATGCATTTTCTAAGCGTTGGATGCATAACGCTTGGGTGACGGCATCTGGCGAAAAGATGAGCAAGTCACTTGGTAACTCATTGCAGGTAGCAGAGCTTTTGAAGACAGTCCGTGGAATTGAATTACGTTGGTATCTCGGCAGCGCACATTACCGTTCAATGCTCGAGTTCTCGCATGAAGCCCTCGCTGAATCAGCAACCGCATTCCGCCGAATAGAAGGTTTCTTAAATCGCGCTACTGAAATTTTAGGCACCGCCCCGACTCCAGTTATTTCGCAGAGTTTTACCGATGCTATGAATGATGATTTAGCGGTACCAACTGCTTTAGCTGGAATATCGGAAGCGCTGCGCTTGGGAAATAGTGCAATTACATCTGGTGATAAAGCGGTAATTGCAGCAGCTGCTAGTGAAATTCGTGGTGCGCTAGAAATTCTTGGTTGCGATCCATTTGATCCAGTATTTGCAACTGCCGGGGGCGAAGATTTAACTTCGGCACTTGATGGAGTTATTCAATTAGCGATGGCACAACGCACCGCAGCGCGCGAGCGAAAAGATTTTGCAGCATCCGATCAGATTCGTGATGGACTTGCTGCACTTGGCATAATTATTGAAGACACAGCACAAGGGCCACGTTGGTCTATCTCACAGATAAGCGAGAAGTAAATGGCCGGCTCTGCAAAACCTCGTGGCGCAGCTCGAACTAGTTCTAAAAAAGGACCGACTGGTGGAACTGGTGGAAAGAATAAACGTCGCTTAGAAGGAAAAGGTCCGACGCCAAAAGCGGAAGATCGTCCGTATCACGCAGCTGCAAAGCGAAAGAAGGCTGCCGAAAAGAAAGCCGCTCCACGTACTCGAACTGGCCGCAGCGAAAAACCAAAGGGTGAAATTGTTTCTGGTCGTAATGCGGTACTCGAAGCTTTACGCGCCAGCGTTCCGGCAACTGAGTTAATTGTTGCGCGTAGCATCGATGTTGATGATCGCGTTGCAGAATCATTGCAACTTGCCTTGCATCACCAACTTCCAATTCGCGAAGTACACCGTGCGGAAATCGAAGGCATCAGCGCAAATAGCCAAGGAATTATCTTGGCAATTAAGCCATATCAATACTCTTCTTTCCAAGAGATAACAGAACGCGCCAACCACCCAATTTTGATTGTGGCACTTGATGGCGTTACTGATCCCCGTAACCTCGGTGCAATTGTGCGAAGCGCCGCAGCCTTCGGCGCTGCAGGCGTTGTTATGACTGAACGACGCGCAGCGGCAATGACAGCATCTGCTTGGAAATCTTCTGCCGGAGCTGCAGCTCGTCTGCCGGTTGCGCAAGTAACCAATATGGCTCGCACCATCGAGGATGCCAAGAAAATCGGCTGCTTTGTTATTGGTCTAGATGGCGAATCAGATGAAACCTTGAGCGGAATGAAAGTTGCTAAAGAGAATGTCATGGTCGTAGTTGGCTCAGAAGGTAAGGGCCTATCTCGCTTAGTACGCGAAAAATGCGATTTGGTTGTCTCTATCCCGATGCGCGCAACAACCGAATCTTTAAATGCCAGTGTGGCGACTTCAATCGCCTTGTTCTGGGTTGACGAGCAACGCCGCAAGTAAATATTAGAAAGAGCTAAAGAAATGAAATATCAGCGTTTAATCGTTTGTGGTGATTCGTACTCCGAAGGCATGTCTGATGAAATCATCAACGGGCAATACCGCGGATGGGCAGATCGCATCGCAGATGTTATGGCGCAAGATGTTCCAGGGTTTACCTATGTAAATTTGGCAGTTCGTGGCAAGTTGCTCAAACAAGTTATCGATGACCAATTACCACTTGCAATTAGATATGTGACCGGGCCAGATACTTTGCTAACTTTCCATGCTGGTGCAAATGATGCGCTACGCCCAAGTTACAAACCAGAAGTTGCACAAGGACTTTATGCAGAAGCGGTTCGCCGCGCTGCAGCAACTGGTGCAACGCTGATGTTATTTACAGTCTTGGAAAGGACTGGAAATACCGGGCGCGGATCTGATGTTTGGGCGGCGCGTTTTGGAGAATTTAATAAGATAGTTCGCAAAGTGGGTGCCGAAGTCGGCGCAATTATTGTTGATGCCAACAGCGAGACTTTCTTTAGCGATAATCGCTTTCTTGCCTTTGATCGCTTGCATTTAAATGCCGAAGGCCATCATCGAGTTGCTCAAGCTTTATTAGAAAAATTGGGTTATCAATATGATCCAAGTTGGCGAATACCGCTGCCACCAGCACAACCAACTCCTTGGCTAAAGAAGCGGGTACTTTCTGCAATTTGGTTCTTCACTTTTGCATTGCCTTGGATCTGGCGCCGCCTCCGTGGAAAATCATCAGGGGATGGACGCGTTGCGAAATACCCAACTCCAACGGCTTGGCCAGTGCGCTAATTCTCTGGATTTTTACATTACGCCGTTAACTGCCATAATTACGCCCGTTGCCTGCAAAGGTAGCAAGCCTCTCTAGCTCAGTGGTAGAGCAGCGCACTTGTAATGCGCAGGTCGTCAGTTCAATCCTGACGGGGGGCTCCAGATTTAACCCGAGAGTGAAGGGGGCAACGATGAAGAACTACTCGTTTCCTCACGAACAATTTGACGATTTAATTGCAGCAAATGCTGAATATATAAAGTCATTTAAATACTCCGAACTCACTGGCCGTGCGGCTAAGGGGTTGGCGATCGTGACGTGTATGGATTCTCGAATCAACCCGCTATCTGTTGTTGGAATGCGCTCGGGCGATGCCAAGATTTTACGTAACGCAGGTGCGCGTGTTACTGAAGACGTAATTCGCACCCTTGTGCTCGCTACATATCTTTTAAACGTCGATCGCATCTTGGTGATGCCGCATACTGACTGCGCGATGGCGCGCGGTGATGAAGCAGATATACATGCGCTTATTGATGAGAAGTTTGGCGTCGACACTCGCTCACTTGAATTTCGAACAACTCGTGATCAAAAAGGTGCGCTCGCTATTGACGTAAATCGAATTCGCGCTTATCCGTTACTTCGTGAAGGCGTAACTGTGGCTGGTGCAATTTATGATGTAACAACCGGAACTATTCTTCCGGTTGATTGCTAGCTCGCCGAATCGGCATCTTGGTCACTGGATAACTTAAATCTGTTAAAAACTGCTGTACCAATGCGCTAAATAGC